>CANQZO010000016.1 GCA_947628355.1 Candidatus Gastranaerophilales bacterium
ACCGATGACAGACGCAAAAATGCCATAGTATGCACCTTCCCAGAGGCTGTCGACACCTCCCGATGGTAGTATACAACATAATTCTCAATTTTTTCTCAAGGCTGTCAGACATTTTTCAAAACTTCGCGTCCTGCTGCCGGATGTGATATAGGGACAATAGAAAAAGGGAAAGCCAGAGACACGGCTTTCCCCGAAATAATATTTCTCCCCAGCATAGATGGGGTAGGCTTTTCATTTATCCCCATCCCGTTCACTATTATCGTTATGTTTCTCTCAAAATCAGAAGGCTCTAAAAACAAAGGAGAAAACAACTTCTCACTCAAAGCCCATTTTTCTCTTTTTGTTTCTTCCCATTTGCATTAGATTACTTTTCCGCATTCTCTCCAATGCTTTCCTGACGTCCGATACGGTTATCTCCTGAAGCTGACGCTTTTTAACCTCCCCGGCAGGTATCTTTATTATCCGGGCTGCAGCAAAGACCATAGCGTTCTCCAAGAGACTTCTTGCTTCTCTTCCGTTTCCAAAATTCCGATCGGTTATTCGCTCTTTGAAGTATGCCAATATCTCAGGATCTGCTCTGCGATTCAGGATAAAGCTCTGATTTTTCGCCTGAAGATGGACAATTTCAACCATCTGCTCCGGGGTATATGAGTCAAAATAAATCGTGGAATTAATACGGCTCTTTAATCCTGGATTAGAATCTATAAAGGTTTTCATAAGATTATCGCCAGGCTCTACACCGATGCCGCCGTATCCGGCAAACATAACTAATTTTTCAGCACCGTAATTCTCGATCTGCGTTATTATTTCAGCTACCGCCTCCTGACTAAAGCTGTCTCCTGTTTCTCCGGAGCATTGCGCTGTTAACGAATAAGCCTCATCTATCATGATGATATCATTATCCGCAAAAATCTGACGCACCTTCGGCGCTGTATGGCCCACATAGAGCCCCTTTAGATCTGCCCCATTTACGCAGATAAATCGATTGCCCGGCAAAAGATGGGCCTCAGACATCATATTTCCCATAAGTTTTGCAACTGTTGTTTTTGCGGTTCCGGGGGCTCCGATCAATAAATGCACATTGTGGTATCCCCCTTTGGTCAGGCCAAAGCTCTCTCTTCGTTTCTGATATCTCTGGACTTCCACGATCTCATGAACCTGCTGCTTTACATTTTCCATACCAAATAGCTGCTCTTCCAACTTTGTCGAGCTGTTCTTTTCCGTTTCAGAACCTGCTCCGATCTTTGCAAATCGACTAAGGATATCAAAATCCTTTTCTGTCACCATTCCAATCACATTCCCCTGTACCTGCATATATTTAAGAATCTGACCCATAAGCTCTGATTTATTCGGATTTCTCATTTTCAATATACGGGATACGATCTTTTCCGTAGGAAATTCTTGTGAAAGCGCCAACCCTTTCCTTGCTATCCAGTTTTCAAACTGAATTGTCCTATATTGGATAAGCTTTTCCCTCTTTTCTTTATCCTCATAAAACAGGTCTACGACGGCAGCGGCCTCCTCAAGTACCATCCTCACGAACTCTCCGTCTTCACATTCTTCACTTGCGTCATCGAATACCTTTTCGCCTGACGTGTCATCAATAAAAAGGTTTCTTATCTCAACAATATAAACATGCCTATTTTTTTGAAAGTACCTCCCTGCATGATCATTAAAATTCATATACTGGCTCCCAAACCCCTCAGATCTGCACATAATACAGATCGATTCCCGGTTACAGTCAGTCCAATACGGATCTTTCTGACCTGCATATCCATTCCCCTGCATATGAAATGAACGATCCTGAAAGATACTAAAATTATCCATTCCCGCAAAATTTCTGATTTCATTCATTTCTACTATCGGGACTCGCGATGGACTTTCTTCCCATAATTTGCTTTCCTCTTCATATTCATCTATGAATTCCTCATCATACTCCTCATCTTCTTCATACGTTTCAAAATCAGCCGATTCGGAAAGACCATCATCATCCTCTTCACCTAACCTTTCATGCCTATGGTCCATTCTATTATATGCTGCTGCAAGATAGCATACAGCCATAAGACCTGCTTCTTCGCTATTTGTGCGTATAACTACTGTCCGACATGCCGGTTTCTTCATCTGCTCATGAAGCCCCTGAAATATGACCTCTCCGGTTTTCAAATCATCCTCTATCATTTTCATGCTCAGATCAGAGGGTATTGACAGATAGCGAACCCTCTCCTTTTTCCTCGTTCCCAGATACCCGGTATGCACATCAGGCATCAAAAGATTCAGCTTTCTCATTGCTGATCACCTCCTCGCTGATGACATAATACAATGTAAAAAAAATAAAAGCCGGACATTTCTGTCCGACTTACAAAAAATCCTTAATTACCTTATTTCCGGCAACTTCTCCACAGATGCCATTAATCCTTCCTTTACATCAAAAACCAGGCGGTCCGGAGAAACAACGGTAACAATCGAATGTTGCAGCAAACAAAATCCGCGTACATTTTCGTACTGGGCTTTTGGCAGTCTTATGCTCACATAATGCTGTACGCCGCCGTTAATATCCTTTTCATTGGAAGGATGATCCAACACTGGCGGCATGATTCGCAGATCCATACCAAAATAATCGATCACCACTCCTATTGCGTTAGCCTTACATTCAACTACAGCTTCACATAGGTCCTCTTCTCCAAATATAGCCATAAGGGGATAGACTGCCGTATATCGCTCTGCCTGAAATTCTTCCCTGCCATGTATCCTTTTTACAAATGGCCTTAAGGAATCGGGGAGCGGCTCCCTCTTCCTGTTCTTTGCAGCATCATCTTCCGCCGCGGCGGGCTGCACGGTCACAATCCTGTCTATCCGAAAGTGCGAGATATTCGTATGTCCGCGATGAGTCGCCAGGAGATAATATTCGCCATCGTTCCAGATCATGGCATACGGATTCAGGTGATAGGGCCTACTTTCATTTTTCGCAAGCAGCGCAGGATGCAGATATCTTTTGGGATCCGCTCCGTAAAACCCATATATCACATCCACCTGATATTTCTCACGAATCGCATCATACAAAGAATTTACATTCTTCAATACCTGCTCTGATAATTGTTTTTGCACAGGGTGTGGTTTTTCAGGAAACGGGTTGGAATCCTGTATATACTTTTCGCCATAGCAAAGCGTTTTCTCCCTCGCGATCAAGTATTCTTTTTCCTTCACAGAGAGATACCTGTTGCTGGTAATGGTTCCACACACCATATCCACATCGCTTCTGTCGAGCAGAGGCTTGAAATAATAACGATTCTGAATATGCTTAACGCCCTTCTCACGATTTGATATCTCGATCATGATTCCGCCAAGGGAAAGCTGAAGATGCTTTTCCAAAACCGAATCGTCTATTTTATTTTGAAGGTCCACAAGACGCTGTAATTTTCTAAGAACCGTTTTCTCCGAGTGTTCAAGCCCCGTTATCTCCGACAATCTATCACTTATCAATGCCGCCGACATCGGATGTTCCTCAGAAGCTTCTTCCTTCAATATCCTGATCAGCAAAGGAATCTCTAACATTTTCAGGAAGGAGAGATCTTCGGTATAATCTTCATAATCCGCAGGAACGGATCTTTTGCCGCCAGTATCCATACAACATCTTCCTCTAATAAATCATCCGCTTTGTCCGGCTATTTCCTTAAGCTTTTTCAGGACCTTCACCATCGCGTATGTGTCCAATCCACAGTATTTCAGCAGATTTTCTCTCATTTGCTCTATTTCTTCCGGCGTATGATTTGCCATATCGGCAAAAGCGGCTGAAGCTTCGGACCCATTATGCACTCCCTCCAGATTATGGTAATCCAATTCCGGATCATCCGGCCATAAAGCGGGTAATACATATTTAATAGAATAGGACCCCTGCATTGCTTTACTGTAGTAATACTGTTTCTGAAACGGGATCATCAGATCGTGCATGTTATCATGTATATCCATAAGCTGGCCGGATAGATCCGGAAACTCTTCCGCCAAATGCTTAAGAACTGTTTTTTCAAATGACATATTATATGCCGCAGAGCATACGCCCATCGGAATATCTTTAACCAGTTGTTCCGCCAATGCCCGTCTGGGATCCTCTCCCTCCTTTGCCAAAAATGCAAAATGCTCGAGCCTTCCATCTTCATATTCAACGTGTAAGGAATACTGAAAAGGTATCTGCTCATAAGGGTGACAACCAATAAATTCAGGCACTGCCTGCTGAAAGGTTTCAAAATCCAAATGGTAAATCGGATAAGATAATGTGGGCAAAAATTTTTTTATCGCGTCAATGTCTTGCAGCATCCTCGCCCAGTTCAGGATGATGCCTGTCCAACCACAACATCTTTAGGCACTGCAAACCCTTACAGTATTTTGACTTTGACAATTCATATTCCATCTGCGGCATCCTGCTTATACATACAAATTCCTGGTAATTCTTATCGCTTCCAGATCTTTTACCTTTTCATCGGGATCGAGTTCATCAAAAGCCATTAGATCCTTATGTATCCGCTTTACATCATCCCGATTTTTGCCGTTTTCAGGAATCCCAAATGTATAATAATTCAGGAACATAAACCTGCACCATCTTATATGTTCCAGCTCCGCCTGTTCCTCTTCACTCACTTTACCCTTTAAATCGCACAACACTTCACCAAAATCAGATGCGGAAACATTAGATGCCTTAAGAAATCCGGATAAAGCATTCCAATTTTTTTCAGTCCCATAAAGATTTGCATAATGATCATTTAATGCGATCGCCTTGCGGATCAATCCTCCTCTTCTGATGTTTTCGTCTGTAAAGACTACTTCTTCCCTTCCAAAAGGTTTCATATTCCCATAGGAAAAATAGGAGGCAATGTCTCCCTCATGTGGAGAATAATAATATAATTCAGATTCTCCAGCCTTTACCGCTATCGTCTGCAGTGTTTCAGGATCGGGAATATCCGAAATAATAACAATATCTGCTTTAGATATCACATCCCAGATATTAGAATCGACACTGTCATAATAAAGCAGTTCATCATCATTCATGAGTTTTAACTCATCATGCCTGATACGGAATATATTATTATCAGCAACGACATGATATCTGATTTTCTGATTGCGTGAAAATAAATTAAGCTGTAATCCTGTGGAAATGATATCACCTGAAAGTGGGTTCCCACCCCATACCACTAAATCAAAGCTATCTTTTCCTTTATTCCATAGAGATATCTCTTTCCAAAGAATTCTGGCAATAGAGCTATTTATATCGAAAACGGTAATATCTCCGGCTAAATTCAGGAAACACCCTTCAATATCCTTTATTCCAATATAAACTTTTTTCTTTAAAAGATCACTCCTATGCTCTTCATAAAATTGCAGGTTCTTTTGATCGCTAGAAAACATAATGATATGTTCTTGCGCATAACTCTTGAACTTGTCTCCCGGATAAATCGCACTTACCGCTTTACCGAAACTGATAGAGTTATCACCATCAGAATATACCGAAACACTATCTTTCTTTCCCAATAGGCAAATCCTATTCCTGAGAGACTGCCACACACTCTGAATGGCACAAATGATCGCCGTAGCAGTCACCAGCGGACCCAGCCATCTGGCTATTTCAATGTATAAATTATACGCATCAGAAATAGGGTTCGTAAAGTATAGCGCAAAAGCAGCATATAGTGCATTTGAAAACATTTCCCCTGATATAATATATCCTGTTGTACCTATCACCAGCGGTAAAAGAACCAATCCTGGCAGCAATTTCTTTATCATGTCTTGATTCACTTCTTTTCTTCTGATAATCCGACAAAGCGTTTCCAAACTATAGTGAATCCATCAATGTCTTAATGGCCGTACCGTCCTTTGTCTTCCAATAGGCCGGTCCGTTTAAAGTCTCTATCCTGGATACAATATTTTTCTTCTTACGGTAAAGGTTGATCGCATCTATTCCCGCCTGAGAAGACGTTCTATAAAAACCAATCTTTTCCCCCTTTGCATTGTAATAAGGCCGGCGCTCATCATCCAGCAATAACATATAGCATTCGTTCTCCTGCGGATCGTATTCCGCAATCGCATAGTGGCGCACGCCGTCATACTCCATAGTGAACTCCGTTCCGTTTTGGATCTTACCAGCGTTATACAGATCAGTAAAGCTCACGATCTTTCTCCGAATATTAGAGCTCGGGGTTCTTCCGAATTTCTTTTCGTCAAGCGACAAAAAGATCTCATCCAATATACTCTGATAATGCGTATATACAACGCAGGATAATTTAGAATCTTTACAATAATCGCTGCTCTGCTCCACGTCATCAAAGATCTCATTCAGCACTTCTGAATGTCTGTCATATATTTCATTACACAGTTGCGTGTTTACCAGGGCCATAGGGGAGCCGTGCACCGGCTCGCGCAGATTGTTCGCATACTGCTCCAGCAAATACCTCCCATCCTTGTTTAACTGAGGATGTTCAATGCATTTTGCTATCACATAATCATAGAATTCCTGATATGTAATCTGCGTATAGCTTTCATCATATGGCTTTTGCTTTGGATCAGGAGTTATAAACAAGCAGATAACCTTTTGTCCGCCTTTACGGTGTTTCTCGACATAATCCCTGTAATCACTGGTCTGCCCCACATCCGTTCCGTTCATGTTCTCCCTGGCTCTGACCTTATTCTCTATCACAAGGATCAGTTCATCATTCTCCCCGTACACGTCTATCGAACGTTTTTTCCCATCAGCGGTAGAAAAAGTCCACTCTGTCTCAAAATGCATGGTATCCAGATTCATCTCAAAAACGGTTTTCAAAGACAAATCTTTTGTTTCACTCTTTATCATATAGAGAGAAAGCAGCCTGACCAGAGGATAATGCCCCAGACAGAGGCTTGAATTGGGGTCAAACAGCCATTTCATGAAAGAACTATGCCAATGTTCCGTGTGCGTCTGTCCGACGATCGTAAACACATTTGTTTTTTCCTGAAAATATTTTAGTTGCTGGAACTGTCTGCTTGCTATCAATTCCTCTGCCTGTTCTATATTCAAGTTTATTCCTCATTTCATTATTAAATTAACAGTTCTCCCAATCCCTGTTTTCCGCCCTTATTCCCACTGCGGATAGACTTTTCAGGTTCTTTTGTTATCTTGAAAGCATTCGGGCTTGCATCGCACAAAATAAGCATTTTCTCTATTTGCTTTATGCAGCCCTCACGATTATATCCGGCGTTTACACAATAAACTGTTTCACCTACAAGATGTTCTTTATATTTATAATGAGTAAACTGCTTTATCTTGGAAGGATTTGCAGTTTTCTGATCCAAATCTGACTTTCGTACAACTGCTGTTATCTTGTCACTAACCGCAAGATCCTGTACTTTTTCAGGATATTTTTGGGCTATCAGTTCAAATACGCCATTTATCATATCAACCATTTTACATGCGGTATACGGGATGCCCCACAACTCATATTGGAATCCATCAGGTTGCAATCTGGGGTCAGGTACAGGTACAGGTATAGGTTCAGATCTGGGGCCAAGCGGCTCACCATTCAAAACAAATTCAGACAAATCGGCTCCGCATATCTTAAACATTCCTTTTATTTCAGCAAGCTTAGCTTGAAATCCATAACTTGTTCCAACTAAATATTTATGGCCATCAACTTCAAACTCTTTGCATCCCCTAAAATACGCCGGATCCGCTTCTTTTGTATTAGGTTTTTTAACATCTTCTGCTTTTGAAACGGAAGTTCTCTGAGTCAAGCGGTCTGCACACCCAGGATATCGCTCTACTAATGCTTCAAACGCATCGAACATCAACTTGCCCTGCTCCCTGCTTCCTGCTTCATATTTCTTGCCAAAAATTATATACGTATATCCCCCATTTAGCTCAGGCTTTGCAACGTCCCATTTAGCATAAATCTCCATATCTTTATGAATAGGATTTGAAAAATCCCATTCTTCATCTGTATTGGAAACAAACCAGCCTTTAAATTCAAATCCGTCCCTTACTCCAGCGTTCTGTTTCGGGACACGCTCGCCCTTCTTAACTTGAATAATATCTTTTTTTTCGCCGTTTACAATCGTAACGTTTAAATTAGTCTTTTCAGGTTGCAGCGTTACCGACGGTTTTCGAGGTTCACTAAAGACTTCTTCCCCGAACGCATCTTTTATGCTACTGTAAATGTTTTCCAGATCACCCCCTCTTTGATATTGATTATCATTTTGTTCGATATGTCCTAAGAGCGTCTCTACCATGTTGCTGCAGAATTCTTTTGTTAATTTGCCTTCTTTTCCTCTCACATTATCATTATAATAACTCTCAACGGCAAAATCAAATATTTCATTATGCACAGCGGCTTCAAATATTTTGTTGAATTCTTCTTTTTCTCGATTTGCATTAACATTCTTTTTGTGATTTGCATAACGCTCCCGTCCCAGTCCTGTATCATCTTCTTTTTCCTTGTCATCAATTTCCGTGAGCGCACCCAGATTCACCGGAACAACTGTTTTTTTAATGAACTTACCTTTATTATTTATAGCTTGGCTGTACATCAACTCTAGCAAAGTAGCGTAACTGGTAGCATATTTGTCATCTATGAACGCAATGACTCCCTTACATTTTGGATCTGACATATTTTTCTGAAACTGTTTGAGCCACAGGGGTGAATGTTTGTCAAAACTTCCATCAAAATATACATTCAGTCCCTTTTCTGCCACGAGACGATACACTACATCGGCAAGTACCGTTTCCCAGTCATCACTCTTATAGCTGATAAATACATAAGGCTTGGACTTGTCTCTTTCGGGCGTGTCTCTTTTGCTTTCGCACATCCATTCTACAAGATCTTTCACCTTCGGATCATTGGCTCTTTTTTCTTTTTCATCATCTGTCATGACTTTTTCCTCCTATAATCTGTATATTCTAAGACCGCCAAACATCTCATGCATAACCGCATACATCCCATCGCGTCTGCATCCTTGTCCTGCGTCGCCTTATCTAATCTTTTGTAATTCTGTTCCGCCGCTTCATCCGACACCTGAAACCCTGAGAAGCCCGGTCCTCATCGGTAAATTGCTCAACCTGTTCAAAATCAACCTCTTTGTCATTATGGAAGCATCCGCCTTTTTACTTTTCTTTCTTTTTGTGGTATAGTTTTTCAAAATGAGTAAAATGATACGTATCTTCTTTACCGGAAACGGTAAAGGAAAAAACCTTGTTATAATAATCCGGCATATTCTCATACATCTGTATATCCAAAACAAATTCCAAATCACGAGGATCCGTAGGATCATAACAAGTCCTCGAATTCAATATCTTTAATTCAACTGGGAACTTATCTTCCCATAAATCTATTTCATTTCCCCCAATGATCAAAAACAGATGGTTGCATATTATTTTTCTCATTTCCTCATTTTCATAGTACTCCCTCATAGAAGCAGCACCATAATCCCAATGCAGCGTTCCTTCTGCTTTTTTCATTTCAAATTTAAAATCAATCGTGCGAAATCCATTTCCTATAATAAGTGAATAGCTATGCTCACCATTATAACGAACAGAGTATTTTCCAATCTCAGGTTGATTAAAGATTTCGCAATTATTTACCAAGTCGTATCTTAAATTCAACTGATTGTCCATAGAAAATTCTCCTATAATCTGTATATTCTAAGGCTGCAAAACATCTTAAGCATAACCATCATACATTCCATTGGTTCTGTATCCTTGTCCTGCGTCTCCTTATCTAATCTTTCGTAATTCCGTTCCGCCGCTTCATCCGATACCTGAAACCCTGAGAAGCCCGGTATCATGTCCCAATGTCTTCGTTCAAAATCGCGCTTGGATTTTTCGGGCGTTCCATAGGTCCAACCCATATCATAATGCTCCTGAAGCCACCTATGATGCTCCGCTTTGCCTATTTTAACAAGCTCCTCATCGGTAAATTCCTCAACCTGTTCAAAATCAACCTCTTTATCATTATAGAAGCACCCGATCATGTTCATGTATTTTGCAAATGATTTCGCCTGATTAATATTTGATAATTTATATTCCAGCGAAAGATCCTTGAAGCCGTCTACGAATTCTTTCATGATTTTACTGTCGCTAAGGTACTTCTCTTCCTGTCCGGCCAGCTTTGCTCTTTTCCAGCCGTCATTACTCCAGCGCCCGTTTAGTATTATGGCAAAGTCGTATAAATTAATAAAATTACTATCGGACAGATAACTACGATTTCCTGCGTGAATGTGTTCAGCCAATCCGGTCTCTACATTCAGATGGATTTCGGTTAAATCCACAATCCTTTCTATATCTTCCTGAAAGCCTGAGACGCCGTTCTTTTTGATATACATTCCGGAATACGCTTTCAACCCCGGTGATTTCTCCTGCACGGGATTTTGAAGCCACTCGATATATTCGTCTTTAAAACGATCTATCTTAGCCATCTCTCTTTCATCAAACAGATAGATCGCTTTAATATCGTTTCCGTGGAATTCAAATGTACATCCCATAGGATGCAATTCTTTTTTCGAGTTCCTTCCATAGGCAATTCTGTCCCAACACTGCAGCTCATCACAAAGCATAAGCATATATGCCAGCGGATGTAATGCGGCTTTGAGCGGTTTATTCCCTTCATCCTTATAATGGGCTATACAGAATTTGTAGAGACTGTTATGCATTAAGATGGCGGTCAATGCGTCCAGGTGTTCAGCCTGTATTTCAATATCCATCTCCTCAAACAACTTCCTGAACAGGAGGGTGGAGCTGAAATACGCATGATCCAGAAAATGGTTAAATTTCTTGGGCTGTGTCGGTTTATCTATAAGGAATGTCCTCATCTGTTCCTCGGAAAATCCGTACTCTTCTCCCATTTTTTCGCTCAAAATATAGGCAAACAAATCATTTGTCGTATCGAAAATCTTTCCGGGATAAATCTTTGACAGCGCAGCCTTGACCTTATCATTTATTTTGATAAAACTCTCCAGATCATGATATGCCATAAATGGCCGATTCTCCCTTTTATCCCCCTCAACCTCAAAATAAGCGCATACCTGTTCAAAGGGCAGTTCAAACGGATACCCGATATCATGGAACAATGAGCTCAATCCCCAATACTGCAAAAAATGGGCCGCGGCATCTTTTTCATCGTTTATCTTGTAATATTCCTTATACGCTTTTCTAAATATCCCATTTGACTTATAAATTGCCATTCCAAGAATAAAAACGTAAACCGAATGGGAATAGTGATCTCTGTGCTTCATAAGAAGCCCGCTACCGTTCGCTTCATACTCGGAAAGCAGCTCTATCATCCTTCTGGTCTTCCGGTAATCTCCGACAAACATCTCAAGATAGCAGAAATATACGTCAAAAGCATCTTCTTTTTTCCCCGATTTCAGGAAGCGGTCCACAGCATTTTCAAGGCATAACCTGTCTATATCCTTTTCCATATTAAACGGTATCTGATTGGCTTTAAGGCTGGTGCCTTCAAAATCAAGATTGTCGCTCAATATGGAGGTCGCCTTGTTTTTATCGAACCGAAGTCCCTCGCAGTATTCCCTGATAAATGAAAACACAGCGCCTTCAAGCGAAAATGGTGCATAGTCGCGCTTCTTGATCAAATCATTATTCAGCATTGTGTAGCTCATGGTCATCCCCCTTCATCGCCCATATAGTATATTGTATTCATTTTATCATATGCCAGCCTAATTTGCACGCATTTTCTGACTATTGCGCGCTGAAGCCAAAATTGAAATCTTAGGATGAAGTCAACCTGACGCCTAAGCTAATCTGCTTCGGCCTTTAACCAACTTCCCATCAAAATGCTGCTCCCAGCAGAAATCTCTTCTGAATTGCTTTCATCTGTAATTATTTAATATAGAATACAAATATTTCTTTCGTCCCGCAAAGAAGAATTTTATTTTTTCAATTTCGCCATAAAAATCAGTCAGAGAATTATCTCCAAAAAAACGCTCGTTATTTTTTCGCATTGGTTCTTCCATATAATCCATATATTCTTCCAATTCTTTATTTATATCTTGATAATTAAAAACGGTATCGGCGATTTCCTCTATTTTGGAAATCAGTTGTTTGCGAAAAGTATCGTTTGTCATCATGTTCTTAAACATTTCATCGTTATCCATAACATATTCTATACTGTTAAAATCCACAATAAATCCTGCAGAATTCAAATCAAAAACTGCCCATCTCCATTTACCGTCTCCATAGGATCCTGCTTCCGTTTTCTTTACCCTCCACATAGCATAGTTACCCATTGGCCAATCTGAATTTCTTGCAACATAAAGCATAACAGCGTAATAATCTATATAACTATTCATATCTATCATTTCACAAACCTTTTCATAGTTTTCTGCAATAGTAAGATCACTTTTTGAACAATAATCCACCATTTTGGAATAATACCTAAAATCCTCCTCCTCTCCTTCTTCCAACACGCCCTCTTTAATAACAATAACATTATCCTTATTTACGTCATAATAATATGAAAAATAGTCTGCATCAAATTTTTCATTTAGCCAATAAACTCCCCAATATTCCCCGTTCAAAAACAAAACATATGGTTCATAATTCATAGTAGAAATATTTAAATTTTTGCATCTTGCAGATACTAAGTAGTCCTTTACCTTTGTGTCAGTATCATTTCCGCCTTGAAAAAGTGTCATCTCAGACGCATAATACCCATTTCCCCAAAAATCATATGCAAAGTGCTCCTTCCCGTCATATTCTTTTCTGGCATATAAATTTAAACTTTTGGGATTATAGGCTCTGCTGCTGCCCCCATGAATACGAATACCGCATTCCTGCTTCAATAGGAGCTGTCCTGATTCATCAAAAAAAAAGCATTCCGCTTCTCTTTCCCACTCAATGCCCCTATTCCTGTAATTCGCCTTCCAAAGAGTCCAGAATTCTTCTCTCCAATAATATTCATCACTGCCCCTGTATTCTTTCACATATTCATCATAAGTCTTTCCAGTTACATAAATACCAGTTTCTGAATCAAATAGATTAATCGGATCCGTGACAATGCTAAGCATTTTCATTCCTTCATATCCGATTTTATCAGAAAAATTCACAAAATAAACCGCAGTTTTTACGTCGCTGGAATTACCTATATCATCATAAGAAATTGCGCGCACAATAGTTGCTTTATCAATCTTATATTTTGGAGTCTGATATCCTGGAGGGAAGTCTGAACTAATTTTCTCTATGTCTTCTTTGTCAAATCCTGTAGAAACATCCTCTCTCATGGAATATATATTATCATTATCAGTAGCATCCGTTATCAAAAGCGGCGTTTCATACTTTGTGGAATTTTTATCCGGCAATGTACCGTCTAAGGTATAATAAATGTCTCCCAATTCCGATGTCATTTCCAGTTCAAAAGCATCTTCATAAAAACCCGATTCCATAGAAAAAAAAACTTGTCCGGTACGATTGAGCAGTTCTCTTTTTTCTTCTGTAAGATAACCTTTAAATATTATGAGAACGATGATCAAAAATCCACTGATCCCCACTATTCCCAGAATCTTTTTATTATATAATATCATCTGAATCATACTCCATTAATGAAAAACGTTCCACATACTCTGAGCCTTCCATTTTCTCTGTCAATATTCCCACATTTTTCGTAACGATCTCAAAAACAAAATCCATTCCTTTCTCCGTATAATTTCTGCTTTTGGTGCGATACTTTTTCGTGTATTTTTCAAGCAAAGAAGTAATAATATGTTCGGCCTCTGCCGTCTTACAATGTACAACCAGGATATGTGATTTATTTCCTCCCATATTCGTTCTGTTCAATATCACTAACACAATTGTTGCTATAACCGATGTTACTATTGCCATTTCATACAACTGGCATCCACATGTAATTCCAATGTGTATTGCCCATAAAATGAAAATTAAATCAACCGGATCTTTTACCGCAGTTCGAAAACGAATGATTGCCAACGCGCCTATCGTACCAAGAGTAATCACCAGGTTGGATTGCAGACACAAAATAATCGTAGAAATAAAAAAAGGAAGAACCGCAATACTGATATTAAAGGCTTTATTATATAAAGAACGGTGCAAAACCACCTGATAAACAATAAATTCATACAATGCCAGTACTCCCACCACGACAAGTACCGATAATAACGTTGCTGTTGAAATTTCCTCATTCTGAAAACCAAGACTAATATTATTGATAATTGCGTTAATAAGGCCCATTTTCTTTCTCTCCTACATAAATTTATTAAATTTTTTCTTTTCCTGTATTGCGGCCCTTCCCAAATAATATTTAGAAAACGATCTTTGCCCAAGAGTATTATTTTGAAGAACGGCTTTCACATATGAAGGAAGCGCAATATCAAATTTTACTTCTAAAACATGTTTTTTCTTTTCTAAAACCGGTATTCTTGTATAATTCCCGTTTAAAAAGCCTTCAATTTCATCTGAAGCTGATATATTATAATCCAGCGTAATCCTAAGATTCGTAATGTTTTCTACATAAGCTTCCCTCTCATAATCAATTATCACTCTCGGAATAAATCTTTTCGTAACTATATCAACACAAAACTCCCTAAGAAGCTGCTCTTTTGTATTCCAGAAAACATTCATTGCATCTCCTTCCATAATGGACTTATATTCTTCCTCTGAAAGGGCGCATTGCCGTTTATAACAATAACTGTTTAGCTTCTCTTTCTTTTCCAGCCATAATTTATCAGTTTCATCCCCATAATATCTGATACGATATTTAAATCTTTTCCCTTCACCTGCTACATTCTCTTTTGCACAGGTATTTTTATAGTCATCAAAATACAGGCTATGGACCTCATACTTTCCATTCTCACCTGCATGAAGATCATGGGAAAGTATGGAATCCAGCCGGAATTTTATAGCAAGCAGATCTGCCTCTTCTTCACAATATTTCCATTCATTTCTATATTTTTTTATTATGTTTCCCCCGCTTTCTTTTAATACAAATATTACAAAATCCTCTATTAGTAATATCTTTTTCCCACTATATACTTTTCCTTCATTGTGCCGTTGCAATATATTATTGCTCATTTAATATCTATATTATCTGACCATTTTAGGGTATTCAGTTTAAAAACTTTCTTCTCAAACGACCAAATCTCCCGGTTATTTTCTTCCCGGGTGTTCCTTTAGAATGGCCGTAAGTATTTCCATCAGCCTTTCCACGTCGATCGGTTTGGCGATATGCGCGTTCATGCCGCATTCCAGCGCCTGCCTGCGGTCTTCCTCAAACGCA
>CANQZO010000017.1 GCA_947628355.1 Candidatus Gastranaerophilales bacterium
AATGAAGAAATACCCCCCCCCGCAGCTATATTGCGTTTTCTTATATCAATAATCCCCGCTATTATCAGCGCTGTAATTATAAAAATTAAAGCAGGATATATCTCCCTGTCAAAAGGATACAGGAATAAATATCCTGTTAAGCCGATATATTGATATTTGCATAGTGTTTTTTCAAAAGAAAATTTTACGGGTTTAACATTTTTTATTTTATTTATCGCACATTGAGTTATTTCATTAATTTTAAATTTTTTACATAAAATTGATATCGGAGGCAGAAATAAGAAAAATAATGCCGTATATATGAATATAACGCTTAAATCAAGATATTTATTATGGTCAGAGTATATTGTTACTCCCGTATATAAATCATTCAAATTACTCCAAAAGCATTTATCATACAAAAAATCATATAATTGTAATGTTATTAGTATTGCAATTATTGATGTTATGAGCATAATTATTATATTTGAATTTTTCACCATTAAGGTTTAACCTGTTATTCAAAATTATCGTATCATAAATAGTTACTTAGCATTAAATTTTTTACAAATTATACTTAAACATGTAAAATTGTTTATATGAAAAAGAATTTAATCTCAAAAACAGCTTTGATTATAGTATTGCTTTTTTTAACGGCATTTGCTTATTTATTGTCGCTTAAGATGTTTGATAATAAAGCGGATGATTTTTTTACTAAAGTTATTACGAAGATTGAACAAAAAAAAGCATCAGATAAAATTGTTTTAATTGCTGTTGATGAAAAATCGGCTTCTAAAATTAAGTGGCCGTGGACAAGAGACTTGTTTGCCGATTTATTTGATTACCTTAATAATTACGCACATGCAAAAGTTATTGTTTTTCATAATCTTGTTATGTTTCCCGATACATATAATCCGGAGAAGGATATCATTTTTTATAATTCAATAAAACAAAATGATAATCTCATTAACAGCTATATTCTGGTAAATTCAAATTTGGCGGGCGATGTTTTACCCGATGAGTATATCACCATTTTTGACAAAAAGAACAATTTGACTATTTCTGATAAACGACAAAACAACCGCTATTCATCATATAAAGCAGTTATTAATTTACCTAAAGGATATTTATACAGTTCGGAAAATCTGGCATCTTCCATGCTTATTGAAGATGATGACACAATTATGCGCAACTATATGCCTGTTGTTCAGATGGAGAATAATTTATATCCCTCATTGGCATTAAGTGCATATTCAAAATATACGGGAGTAAAAGATTTTAATTTGTATGATGACTTTTTGTGCAGTGCCGGTGATGATTGCAAGTCGCTTAAAATTCCCGTTCAAAATAAAAAATTAAGAGATTATCTTGGCAATAGTGTAAGAGGTGAATATACAAAAGTTAATTGGTACTTACCTGTCAGTAAGGGTTATTCTCATAAAAAATTCTCTGCTATTGATGTTTTGGAGTCTTATTATTCGCTAAAGTCAAATAAAAAACCTGTTGTTTCTGCCGATGAGTTTAAAAATAAAATAGTTATAATCGGTCTGAATGCAGACAGAAGTGTTTGGGAGCAGTTAAGCGAAACTCCTATAATGAAAAAACATTCAGATATTGATATTCAAGCTGTACTAATTGATAATATGCTTGATAATTCATTTGTATCGCCTGCAAAATTTGATGCGACACTGCTTATCACGGCTCTGTTTTCATTATTTGTTATTTTCGGTTTTAAACGGTTAAAGTATAATTTGATTTTTGCTTCGGGATTATCTTTTATATATTTTGTTTATTACCTTTTTGAATTTTCTCATCAAACATATATTCCCCCTGTTACACCAATAGTTACAATATATATGTCCGCTTTTTTAAAGCAGCTGTATTCAATAATTACAACAGATAAATCAACCGAATTGATAAAACGGGCAATGGGTAAATTTGTGTCAAAAGACGTTATGAAAAAGGTTTTGGCTGATATTGAAAAACTTAAGCTCGGCGGAATAAGAGCTGTTGTTACCGTGTTATTTGTTGATATTCGTAATTTTACACAAATGTCAGAAAATCTTGCTCCGCAGGAGGTTACATCAATATTAAATGAATATTTTTCGCAGATAGAGCCTGTTATAGCAAAGTATAACGGAATTATTAATAAATATATAGGTGACGGAGTTCTTGCGGTATTTGGTGAACCCATAAAAGATGAAAATCATCCTCTTAACGCGATTAAATGCGGTATGGAAATTACTCAAAGAGTAAATTTATTAAAAGAAAAATTTTTAAAAGAGGGAAAACCTAAAATTGATATAGGAATAGGAATTAATACGGGTGAAGTGTTTGCAGGCAATGTGGGAACTGAAGAAAGACTTGAATATACAGTAATCGGCGATGAAGTAAACATTGCTTCAAGAATTGAAGCGTATAATCATGTTCTTAAGACATCTTTTCTTATAAGCCAATACACTTATGAATATGTTAAAGATTATGTTGATACTGTTAAATTGAGCAGTTTTTACATAAAAGGAAAGTCTAAACCTATTGATATATATGAAGTTTTAAAGTTAAAAAATGAATAATAATTGTTTAGAAAATATAAATATTGAATTAATAAAAAAAGCTGTTGAACTTGAGGAAAAGTATAAATATATCGATCTTGAAGGCAGAGAAAATACTTTTTCGGGCTTTATGCTAAAGCAGATTAAACAAATATATAAAAATTCTCATAAGGATATTAAATGGCTTGCAGTTATTGAAGCGTTTGAGCATTATCCCATGGAAACAATGATGCAGAGGAAAAAAAGCGTAATAAGATTTGTCAGCCTGCTTAAAAAAGAATTAAATCAAACAAAAAGTGATAATAATGAGATAAAAAATATTGATATTTATAATGATGATGTTGCTTCGCTAAAAGGTGTCGGGCCTAAATTCGCATATTTATTAAATAAACTCGGAATATACTCTGTTTTCGATTTAATAAGTTTTTACCCGAAAAAATATATTGATTACTCCTCACACTCACTTATAAAAGATTTAAGAGTCGGTGAAAATGTAACTATATACGGAACAATAACAGCATTAAAAACATTTACGACTAAAAACGGACTTACAATAATAAAAGTAACTGTAACAGACAGTTCTTCTTCGCTTGAGCTTAATTTCTTTTATTCCAAATTGAACAGATATTCAATGGAAAGATATAAGGCTCAATTTCCGAAATTAAGCGGAATAATTGTTTCAGGCACGGTAAAGCGCGATAATTATACTAATAAATTAACAATAGATAAACCGCAGTATCAAATAGTTAACGATGAAAATTTTGAAACTGATAATTTAAACCTCGGAAGAATAGTACCCGTCTATCCGTTGGTTGAAAATTTGAATATAAAAGCGCTGAGAAAAGCGGTTAACAGCGCACTTGATAAATACTGTTCAAATATTCAAAATCTTTTGCCTGCTGATATTATTGAAAAATACGATATGGATAATAAAGAACAGGCGCTGAGAATAATACACTTCCCTAATTCACAGGAAGAACTTGAAAAGGCTCGTTTTACTCTTGTATTTGAGGAATTGTTTTTACTTCAAATAAAACTGTTTTCAATCAGGGCAAAAAATGAGAAATCATACAGCACAGTTTCGTTAGAAATAAAAGACGACGGGCTTGTTAAAAAATTTATTAAAAGTCTGCCGTTTGAATTAACGGGCGCTCAAATTCGTGCAATTAACGAAATATTAAACGATGTTAATTCAAATAAGCCTATGCAAAGACTGCTTCAAGGTGATGTCGGAAGCGGAAAAACAGTGGTCGCTTGTATTATGCTTCTTGCAGCAATTGAAAACGGATTTCAAGCGGCAATAATGGCACCGACGGAAATTCTGGCTCAGCAGCATTTTAATAATTTCATAAAATGGCTTGCGCCTATGGGGGTAAATGTTGCATTGTTTACCTCGTCAAATACAAAAAAACAAAGAAATAAACTTGAAAAAGATTTAAGAAACGGGCAAATTAATATAGCAGTGGGCACTCATGCACTTATACAGGATAATGTCGAATTTAATAATCTCGGTGCAATCGTCATTGATGAACAGCACAGGTTTGGGGTAAAACAGCGCAATATGCTCAAAAACAAAGCTAAAATTCCGCAAACATTAACAATGACGGCAACTCCGATACCAAGAACTCTTGCTTTAACCGTGCATGGCGACTTGGATTTAACAATAATTGATGAGCTGCCAAAAGGGAGAAAACCTGTTAAGACTGCATTATTAAAGCAATCACAGTACAGGCAGGCGCTGAATTTAATTAAAGATGAAGTAAATAACGGACATCAGGCATATATTGTTTTCCCGTTAATAGATGAATCGGAAACTTTATCCGCTAAGGCTGCTACTAAAGAAGCGGAGGAACTGCAAAACGGATATTTTAAAGATTTAAAAGTCGGACTTTTGCACGGGAAAATGAAAACAGATGAAAAAGATAAGGTAATGAATGACTTTAAAAATAAAGTCTATGATGTTCTTGTCGCAACTACCGTTGTTGAAGTCGGGGTTGATGTTCCAAATGCAACGGTTATAGTTATTGAAAATGCGGAGCGTTTTGGTCTGTCTCAGCTTCACCAATTAAGAGGCAGAGTCGGAAGAAGTGACGTACAGTCATACTGCCTGCTTGTTTCCTCAACGAGAAATGAAGAAACTTTACACAGATTAAATGTTCTTGTTCAAACTAATGACGGATTTGTTATTGCCGAAAAGGATTTGGAAATAAGAGGTCCGGGTGAATTTTTAGGTGTAAGGCAAAGCGGTCTGGTTGAGTTAAGGCTTGCCGATTTAACAAGAGATTTACCAATACTTGAATTAGCACGCAATGAGTCTCATGAATGGGTTAATTCTCACAGCACAAAAGAGTATCCGAAAGCATTAAAGGATTACTTAAAATCTCAATTGAGTGCAGCTGAAGCGCTCAACTCTCCCGATTAAACTTTTTCGTATACGTATAATGTCCAATCGCCCGAATGAGTTAATGTATCAAGTCTTAATTTTGTTTTGCACTCTTGAAGCAGATTTATTCTTAATGACGAAAATACCAGAAATATTAATGGTGTCACTTCATATTTTTTATTGTCGCTAAGTATTTCTTTTATTGTATCTTTTGATAAAAATGAAACAGTCTCCAGTATTACAATTCCGACTCTGTCACCTTTTTTCATTTTTGATATTATGTTGTTATCAACATATTTATTTATCTGTGTATTATCTTCCTGCGCAAAAACATCCTTATATTTACTTTTTCCGTATGATAATACATTATAATAATCATCATTGAAAAGAATATCATTAAAGTTGTATTTATTTATCGAGTAAAAATTGTATCTTGTTTTATCATCAAGATATTTTTCAAATTTATCCTGCCCGTAATATGTAAGAATAACAAAATCAGATGATTTAAGTCTTGAGTGTCTTAAAAGTTCTACAACTGCTCTATGACCTTCACTGCGGCGGAGTTTTGGCGCAGAATTATCGGCAATGATTAGATAAAATAGGTTTATTAAAATAAAAATTGAAGCAACTATAACTCCTGCTTTTTTATTCTTAAAATCAAAAATACATGAAGAAAAAGCTAAAATTAATATAGGATAAATCTCTGTAGTATATTTAGTAATTAATACCATTCTTCCCGTTAGTGAAATAATTATTATAACGGTTAAAAACACAACTGCCGTATAAAGAAGGTACTTAATTACTTTATTTTTGCTGAAAAATGATTTTATTGTAAAAAATACTCCCATAATTGCGGGAATAATTGCAAATATAACGAATGAAAAATTAAATTTTCCGTCGTGCAGTATATAAGAAGAAAATGACTGCGCAGTATTTACAATATTTGTTTGAACGGGTGAAAAGTAATCCGTAAATAAACATAAAACTTTAACAGGCGAGAAACTGCCCCAAAATTGTGAAAGAGTCTTTGATGAAGCTATTGAATATAAAAAAGGCAGTAAAATTAATAAAACAACAATGAATGGCAGAATATACATAAAAATTGATGTGATTTTTTTTATATCAGCTTTAATGTTTCCGCTATTGACACGAAAATACACAAACATCGAAGTAATAATGCAGACTGAAAATATAATTCCAAGCGTATGCAGTGCGCATAAGAGTGCATTAAAAAGGAAGAATAAACATAAGTTTATTTTTGACGGATTTTTTGCTGATTTTACAAAAAATAATACAATTAAAGATGTAAAAAGAAAAATAAGAGAATATAACCTTACTTCCTGCGCAAAATAAATGCAAAACGAACTTACAGCGGTAAATAATGCGCAAAATAAGCCAAGGGGCTTTGAATGAAACTCTTTCCCCAAAAAATACATAACAAAAACCCCTAATGTAGATGTAATTACTGACGACCACCTGAGTGAAAGGTCAGTATCCGAAAAAATAAACATCCACAATTTAAGATATAAATAGTAAAGCGGAGTATGCGGATTTTGTAAAACCAAATGTATAAAATTGCTAAAGCTCTTTTGCGAAGCAATATTCCAGCTGACATATTCATCAAACCATAACCCCTCGGGTTTATCCAAAAACCATACCCGAAAAATTAATGCAAGCATTATAATAATAAATAGTTTTAAAACAGTATTGTTTTTCATAAATTTTTTTATTTACATGATAATATTATATTAATTCTAACATATATCGGATAAGATAGTATGAAGTTAATAATACAAATACCTTGTTATAATGAAGAAGTAGCGCTGCCGGTTACTCTGTCGCAATTACCTCAGCATATTGACGGAATTGATGAAATTGAAGTCTTGGTGTCAGACGACGGAAGTACCGATAGAACTGTTGAAATAGCAAAATCATACGGTGTAAATCATATTGTAACAACTACTCACCACAGGGGTTTAGCCAGAACATTTATGGCGGGTATTCAAAAAGCAATATCAGAGGGTGCAGATATTATCGTAAATACTGATGCTGATAATCAATATAATGCTGATGATATTGAAAAATTGGTTAAACCTATTCTTGAAAAAAGAGCTGATATTGTTATTGGTGCAAGACCAATAAAAGATATAAAACAATTTTCAAAATTAAAAAAGTTTTTACAGTATTTCGGTTCAAAAATAGTAAAACTGCTGAGTTCTTCAGCTATAGACGATGCTCCGAGCGGGTTTAGAGCATTTTCAAGAGAAGCTGCTCTTGCTATTAATGTTTTTGATAATTATACCTATACAATTGAAACAGTTGTCCAATCTAAAATTAAAGGACTGCATTTGCTATCTGTTCCGATTAGAGTAAATAATACATACAGAAAATCCCGTCTTGTAAAAAATATATTCACCTATATTCAAAAAAATTCCTTTACGATATTGAGAATGTTTATAATATACAGGCCTTTCAGATTTTTTGCCATAATCGGCGGAATTATATTTTTACTTGGGTTGATTTTAATGTGCAGATTTCTGTTTTATTATTTCTTCGGAAGCGGAAACGGATATATTCAATCATTAATTATATCATCAATACTTTTAATTACGGGGTTTCAAACATTTATATTCGGCGTTCTTGCAGATTTACTTGCTATTAACAGAAAATTAATAGAAGATGTACAAATACGTACTAAAAGACTTGAAAATAAATAGTCATTAAGTATAAGACAAAAGACTAAACTCTTTTTTATATTGTTTTCAGATAATTCTTATATGCGAATTATTATTTTAATTATTATTTTATTTTTTATACAATGTGTCAGTTTTGCCTCTGAAATGACAGACTATATTAACTCATTAACAAATTGTTGTGAAAATGAAACTTATAAAACATTTAAAAATGTAATAAAAGGTAATGCGTCAATATCCGATATCGAAAAGCAGTTTATTATAGATAGAGAAATATCTGATGAATTAAATTCCCCGTTTATATATACAGACCTTGAAAACTGTATTAAAATTGCACTTGAAGATAATTATGATATTAAAATACAAGATGAATACAAAAAACAATACTACTGGTTGTATAAAAATGCACAATTTCAACTTCTGCCCGATATATTTTATAATTTTAACATAGCAAATTTAGAAGGTCAGTATTTGGTAGGCGGTATAGTTGCAACGGTAACGCACGAAGTTCCTATACAAAGCCTTGCGGTTTTACAGTGGTCTACAATAAATCAAGGTAAATATTTCTTCCTGCTTGCTCAATCAAGAAATTTATTTAAAGCGTATAAGGCAAATTTAGAATTTACAAAAGAAGAAAAAATGCGTGATACAGTTCTGGCATATTATGACACGCTTGAAAAAAAACTTGAAATAGAGGTGCAAAAGGTCAATTTGTATGACAGACTTGAACAGTTAAAATATACTCAAGCAAGATTTGATGCGGGGATAGGAACACTTTACGACGTAAAAAGAGCGCAGGCAGAGTTCGCACGTGCTCAGCAGGATTATACCGAAACATTAAATTCTCTCAGGTTGAGGCAGGCTGCGCTTGCAAATGTATTAGGAGTTGATATATTAGACGCAATATACCCGTTTGAAATTACCGTAGACCAAAGAGTTCTTGTTAATCCCGACAGAAGTATAGATGAATTATATGTACAGGCACTTGAGGCAAGGGAGGATTTACGTGCAAAAAGAGCGGAGGTTGAAGCATATAAGGCACAACGAAGCTCAAATTATACGGATATAATTCCTGAATTAACTCTGTCATATCAAAACGGTTTGGTTGGTACTAAAAGAGCGGGAATGACGGCTCATAACAGTATAACACTGGACTTAAGAGCTCACATTGGTAAAAATTTATTAATGGGAACAATAACACAGCTAAAATCAGATACATCACTTGTCCGCGCAAAAAAATTAGAGCTTGCTAATCTTCAAAGAGAAGTTAAGGAAAATATACTTTCTTCTTATTATGATTCAATTAATGCACTAAAGAAAGTTGAAGCCTCAAAAGTTGAAACGGAAGCCGCCGACGTTAGTTTAGATTTATCTTTAACAAATATGAAACTTGGCGAGGCTACTTTTATTGACGTAATATCATCGCAAAATTTAAAAGTACAGGCAAATATTAATTTAATAAAAAATATGATAGAATACAATAAAGCTCAAACAAATTTATTGTTTGAAATAGGATTGTTGAGTCCTAAAACGGTTTTAAGAGACTATAAACCTAAGTTTTATTAGATAATTCGGATGTAAAAGATGATTGAATTGCTAAAAAGGATTTTTGGAATTAAGAAACAAACATTTATGGAATCGGAAATATATGAACAGCCCGATGTCATAAGTAATTTAATAAAAAAATTTATAAATAAAGACGGAACAATAAATATAGAAATTCCCGATAATATAAAAAAGACTGCTTTAATAGCAAGCGGATCATCTTATCACAGTGCATCAATAGCCGCAAATTATTTAAGAGATAATATTCACTGCTATGCACAGGCATATTATGCAAGCGAATTCTCGCAATTGGAAAATGCAGATGTCGATACGGACACATTATATATTTTTATATCACAGTCGGGAGAGACTTCTGACACTAATAAGTCTTTGGAAAATGTCAGAGTTAAAACCGATAAAACTCTTGCAATTACTAATACAAAAAATTCAACACTTTATAACAATGCAAAATATAAGATACTGTTAAATGCAGGCAGTGAAAAGTCAATTGCCTCAACAAAAGCAGTAAGCGCTCAGTTATTCTGCCTTTTTCTTGTTGCAGGGAAAATAATGCAGCAAAGAGAAATGCCTACACTTCAATTAAGAGAAGAATTAAAAAAAATACCTCAGATTATAAAAAATGCACTTGAACATAGAAGTAAAATTCAAGAATTTTCAAAGAAGTTAACAACATACGAAAACGCTGCAATATTGGCATCAGGCATGTTCTATCCGCTTGCTAAAGAGGGCGCATTAAAAATAAAAGAAACTGCATATATTAATACTACCGCATATCCGACAGGGGAGTTTTTACACGGGCATATTGCAATATTAAATAAAAAATGTGCAGTTATTTCTGTTGTTAATAATGTAAATGTTGAATTTACAATAAAAGTGCTTGAAAAAATAGAAAAAGATTATAATTCGGATACATTGGTGTTATCGGCATTTCACTTAAACTTAAAAAAATCTGAAAGCGCAATATGCTTAAATCTATATAATGATATAGAACTCTTGTTTTCTGTTTTGGTTGTATTACAACTGCTTGCTTATGAAACCGCAATGCTTTTAAATAGAAATGTTGATAAACCTTTGGGATTAACAAAAGTAGTTAAGTAAACAACTGTAAACTTTTAATAGAAAAAAAGAAATAATATTAATTCTCTTGTTTTATTATTGCAGGAGTTTACTATTATGCAAATACATTTAAACGGAATAAATAAATTTTCAAATATAATTAATCCATATTGTACAAGAAAAACAATAAACAACAACTTATCACCGTTAAAAGCGGATACTGTAACATTTAGCGGTTCTGCCGCTTTAATCGGTACGGATATGAAACATGCGCCGAGCGAAAAGATATGTATGCAGGCTGCAGAAAATGCTGAACCTGCAAGATATTATTTACAACTGGTTTTTGACACATATATAAAACCAATTGCAAAACAAAGCGGTAATTCAAATAAAAATTCAAAATCAGGTTTTACTACATCAACAAGAATAAAAACTCCAACCAGTATAAGAGAAAAAGTTGTTTCCAAGTATTCCAAAATGATGGCTCTGGATTTTGATGAATTATTAAATATAACTATCGGAGAAATATTAAAGAACTTTGATTTTGATTCCGAATTAAATATAGAAGATATAAAATCTATTTGCGCAGATGAATTAAGTAAATTGGTATCAGATTTAAAAGGTGTGCCTCGAAGCAGTATTTCCGTATGTCTGGTAAGAACAATTTTTGATATTCTGAAGAAAAACAATTTTATTGATATATCAAGCGAAAAAGCAGCAGAGCAAGAAAGCATTTTAACGGATATAACACAAGAAATTGACTCGGTAATTGATGATTACGAGTATGATGATATAGCAATTAATTACCCTACCAATTCACTTGAGGGAGTAAAAAAATATGCTAATGATATAGTAGGCGGAAGAATAGTAATAAATCGAAATGAAGATGTTTCAAAAATAATTTTTGCTTTAAAAAGAGCAGTTGCCGACGGTAAATTAAAGATTACTTCTATTGAACATTATGTACCCGATAAAGATAAACTTCCTGAGGGAAGTATTGTACAGGATTACGCCTATGCTACAGATGCTCAATTACAATGCCTGGGCAGATTAGCCGACTGTGAAGTCATTAATATTGCTTCAAAATCAGGATATATGGGAGTTCATGTTAATGTTGATTTATCAAATCCCTTATACAGCGGATATAACAGCAAATTTAACGGATATACCGGTGAAATACAAATCCTGGGCAAAGATGTAGAACAATTAAAAGATGTTGAAGATTTATGCTATAAGCTAAAAGATAAAAAGAACGCAATAAACAGAGTATATAACGATTTTAGAAAGCATTTTTACAAATATTATACGGATGAAAGTAAAGAGGCGTTTAACGAATATACTTATGCACTATATTTGGCTCAAAGACTAAACAGCAGCAAAGGACGTTCTAAAGAATTTCCGAGCATTGCGGAATTAGGCTATTCGGGAAAAGTTGATGAAAATCTTGATTTTAACTTATTAAGAAAAATAAAAAGTGTCGGCGATTATAAACGTGATAGGCAGGATGATGAACAAATGAAGCGCATGCAAACCGATAACGATGTTATAAGGTCATTAAAAAGTTCAATTGCAGGTACTTTTTAATTATAACTTTTCATCACTTTATTGATTAACTTCGTCAAAAGAGGAACATTAAAAATTCTGCCCAAGCAAACACCGATAATTATGTATATAAGCAAAATAAATATTACAAATTCAAAGAATGAAAAAGAAAGTCCCAATGAATATATTCTGATTATTTTTATGGAAAGAACATAGTTAAGCATAGCACTTATAAAGTTTAAAAACGGAACTAATGAAAGTATAGGCATAATAATACTCATAATCAAATTAAAAATAGCTAATAATATTGCAATAACCATAGATTGAGTTATATTATACATTAAGAAATATTTAATATGGCGTTTGCAGATGTATGCAATTATAATCCAAATTAACCCTGCAATTCCCATTGTTATATATGATAGAACCGATATTATTTTTTCTATGGGTAAAATAATGTTATTATTGTTATGCTGCATAATTATTTTCGTCCGTTGTCTTATTCTTAATAAATTCTTGTACTATTTCAATATAAGCAAGTTTAATTTCATCATTATCAGTATCAATATCAATAGCCTGTTTGTAAAGTGAAATTGCCGAGCGTAAATCATTTAACATTACATAAGTATTTCCGAGCAATATATAAGCATTAGCATTAGCCGGAGACAGCTCAATAACTTTTTTATAATTTTCTGCTGCAAGTTCAAAGTCCTTTTCGGAAAAATATAAATTACCAAGTAAAATATAAGCATTAATAAATTTCGGATTAAGGTCAATGGCTTTATTATAAGAATCCACAGCCTCTGCGCTTTTACCCTGTTCATACAATGAAAGTGCATAACAAAGATATGATTGAAGGTAATTTGGATTTATTGAAATAACTTCATTAAAATATGAATTTGCTTTGTCGTATTCTCTTGCTGCAGAATAGGCATTTGCGCAATATAGCATATATTTTTCGTTATTATTAGAAAGTTCAAGTGCTTTTTTAAAGTTATAGGCGGCATCGGTAAATTTTGACATTTTCATTTGAACCAGTGCTATATTTGCATAATTTTCGGGAATAGAATTGCACAGTTTGAGTGCTTTTTCAAAATATAAAAGAGCTTCCTCGTAGTTTTCCTGATCTTGATAAAGCATAGCAATAGCAGAGTATACCATATAATTAGATTTATCAATATTAAGAGCTTTAATATAGTTTGAAACAGCATGTTTAAATTCACCCAATTCTGCATAAGCATTGCCTAAATTAAAATATATTGAAGCATCCTCAATACCTAACCCTGCCGCTCTGGAATAGTAATTAACCGAGCGTAAATAATCATATTTGCAATAATACATACTTCCAAGATTGGTGAGTGCCACATAATTTGCAGGTTCAACCGTAATTAACGCTTCGTAAACACCTATTGCACTGTCATATTCTTTATTTTGAATGTAAATAGATGCTAACTTCAAATAATTTTCTGAATTATTCGGGTTATCAACTATGCTTTTAATTAAATCTTTTACCAAATCTGCGTCCATATTGATTATTATACTAAATAATAAATCTAGTAGCAAATATAAACTTATTAGTGTCAGGCAAGTTTGATTGATTAGTTCTTATATAATTAAGCATGATTTTCATATTTTTAAAAGGTTTATATGTAATACCGCCTGTATACTCTTGTATATCAGAGTTATGGAAACTTGTATTGGGATTAAAAAAATCATATCTTCCTACAATTGCCAGTTTTGGAGTGATGTCATATATAGCAGTAGTGTAAAATCCCTCTGCCTCATTGTTTAAAAATCTAATCCCGTTACATCTTTGTGCATTTGCATATTCCGCTTTTATATGAAATTTATTGTAATCATAAGAACTGAAAACTGAGTATTGATGATAACTTCTGTGATATTCACCGATATTATAGCCTGCACCCAATTTAAAATTATTTATTTTTTCATCAAAATCAGCAAAAGGTTTTAGCATGACATATCCCGTAAATTCGCTTCCGCTGCCTAAATCTGCAAGATACCTTGTTGAATCATATACTCCCAGGTCATAGTCAAAATATTTATATGAAGCAATATTCCTAACTCCCATTGAACTTACATTACCTAAATTTCTTGCAATTTGGGAACGCATAATTAAATCAAGCGACATAGTTGAAATTGAACCGTCATAATTAACAGGTACTCTTGCGCCTTGTCCTATTAAAATCTTTTGATTTTCATTAAAACTGTGAGAAATATATGCCCTTGATATTTTTTCCGTAAACCTGTTTGTATACCCCTTAATGTGCCTTGCAAAATTTATATCAAACATGAATTCATCTTTGTTCTCGTTAAATTTTGTTGTAATCATAGGTTCTATTATGGGAAAATCCAGCAAAAAATTTTGAGTTGCTTTATCTGTTGCATTTAATGCCATATTTCCCTCAGCAAAAAATGTCAATTTAACAGAATTTACAAATGAATTATCAAATTCAAGTCCTTTTTGTGAGAATAATTTAAGCACAGGAGATACTTCACTATAGTTTTCGGCACTTCCGTAATAAATATTTGACGCTTTATTAAAAAAGTTATCATTATCAGGTTCAAGAATAACTTCGTCTATAGCAAATGCTATATTTGCAGTGAAAAATAAGAACAACAGTAAAAAAATAAAATTTTTCATAAAGTTTTCAGCAGATTATCGAAGTAGCAAATTGTTTTCTTTAAACCAGTTTCTATGTCAATTTTAGGCTCCCAGGATAATTTTGCTTTTGCCAGAGTGATGTCGGGAAGTCTTTGAATCGGGTCATCAGATGGAAGTGGTGCAAATATAATTTCAGAATTGGAATTTGTAAGTTTAATAATTAATTTTGCAAATTCAATTATGGAAATTTCGTGCGGATTTCCCAAATTTACAGGACCCGTAAAGTTATCTTTGTTCATAAATTTAATTAAAGCGTCAACCATATCGTCAACATAACAGAATGCTCTTGTTTGAGAGCCGTCGCCATATATTGTAACAGGTTCATTTTTAAGTGCCTGCAAAATAAAATTAGAAACAACTCTGCCGTCATTTATTGCCATGCGAGGTCCATAGGTATTAAATATTCGTGCAATTTTAATATCAACATTGTTTTGTCTGTGATAATCCATCATTAAGGTTTCGGCACAACGCTTACCTTCGTCATAACAACTTCTTATTCCTATAGGGTTAACATTACCGTTGTATTTCTCATTTTGCGGATGAATTTTCGGGTCGCCGTATACTTCACTCGTGCTTGCCTGCAATATTCTTGCTTTACACCTTTTTGCCAATCCGAGCATATTAATTATTCCCATAACAGAGGTTTTAACTGTTTTTATCGGATTATATTGATAATGAACAGGTGA
>CANQZO010000018.1 GCA_947628355.1 Candidatus Gastranaerophilales bacterium
CCACGCAGTTATCAACTGTTGCACAAGCCTTAACGGCTGCCTCCATAACTCCCGTATGACCTACCATATCGGGATTAGCAAAATTAACCAAGATAAACCCGTATTCTTCATTATCTAAAGCGCCTAAAACTTTTTCGCAAACTTCAGGGGCGCTCATTTCGGGCTGGAGGTCATAAGTTGCAACCTTTGGAGAGTTAACAAGTACACGTGTTTCAAGTTTATTTGGTGCTTCTACTCCGCCGTTAAAGAAGAATGTTACGTGTGCGTATTTTTCAGTTTCCGCCGTTCTAAACTGTTTTATCCCGTTTTTGTCCAGAACTTCGCCTAAAATATTAGTAAGTTTTTGAGGCTCAAACGCAACGGGGAACGGGAATGTTGCATCATACTGCGTAAATGTTACATAATAAATATTTTTTCTTACTGCCTTGCGGTTAAAACCGTCAAAATTTTCAAAGTTTATTGCTTTTGAAATTTCTCTTGCGCGGTCGGGGCGGAAGTTAAAGAAGATTATTGCGTCATTATCTTCAATGCGTGAATTTGAAACATTAATAACAGTAGGTTCAACAAATTCATCTGTTATATCTTTGTCATAAGAAGTCTTAACCGCTTCAATTGCACTTTCTGCTTTATTGCCCTCGCCTAAGATAAGCATATTGTATGCTTTTTCAATTCTTTCCCAGCGGTTATCTCTATCCATAGCGTAGTATCTGCCTGAAACTGAAGCTATAGGAGGCAATCCCGCCGTTTTTAATTTATCTTCAACTTTTTGCAAGAATTCAACCGCACTTTTTGGAGGCGTATCACGACCGTCTAAAAATGCGTGGAAGTATACTTTTTTCAGACCTTGTTGTTTCGCAAACTCTATTAATGCAAGTATGTGGTCAAGGGAACTGTGAACTCCGCCCGTTGATACAAGCCCGTACAAGTGGAGCGATGAATTGTTTTTCTTTACGTGTTCAACTGCATTTAAAAATTTCTCATTTTTAAAGAAACTGCCGTCTTTGATTTCCTTATTAATCTTAGTTAATTCCTGATAAACAATTCTGCCTGCGCCTATATTTAAGTGTCCTACCTCGGAATTTCCCATTTGACCGTCGGGAAGCCCTACGTGTTCGCCGTCAGCAAATATTTGAATATTAGGTTCCGTTTTATAAAATTTATCTAAATTCGGAGTAGAAGCAGCTTTTGTTGCGTCTTTCGGGCTGTCTTTACTTATTCCCCATCCGTCCATAATACAAAGTAAAACTCTTTTTGTCATAATGTTTCCCTTTTTTAATATCCTATATATTAATTATAAGTGAAACATAAAAAATAATTATTCAAAAGTTTTAATAATATCTAATATTTGTTTTTGCTTATTAGGTTCAAGTAACTTGATTTTTGTTATAATTTGATTTATAAGAGAATTATTTTGACTTTTGGGCATAGAGAAACTAAATAAATCAATTTCTTGAATTTTTAAAACTTTACATATAGAACATAAATTTTTATATTTAATAAATGTTTTACCGTTTTCTAACATACTTATAGTATTAGTTGAGACATTAGATAATTCTGCAAGTTTTTCTTGACTTAATCCGTTGCTAATTCTATAACCTTTTAATTTTTTTCCAAAACTTTTAAGAAATGTACTCATAACAATAGGGTATAATAATTTTGTATTGTTATCTAACAATTTGTATTTGTATATATACAAATTAAATTTGTTGTTTTTTGAGGCAATTTTTGATTTATATTTAAAAAATACAAATTACTTTAAATACGATAAATATTAGCATTCAAGCATATTAGTAATAAGAAAAAGGGTAATAATTTAAATTTTTATTATGCCGTATTTTATCCCTACCACAACTGCCTGGATTGCATTTTTTGCATTTAATTTATTAAGCATACAATGATAGTAATAATTACAATCGTGCATATTATAGAAGTTTAATATTTTCATAATTTGTTTTCTTGTATAACTTTGAGACAGCAGTAATAAAAAATTATATTCTTTTTCTGATAATTCAAGACTTTTTGGTGTTTTCACTTCTACAGAAACGGGTATATTGTCAGATTTTAAAAATCTTTTTCTGCACCTTGGAGAAATATTTTTATAAGAGATTATTTTTTGCTCAATAGCTTTTAATAATAATTTTTTACGGCTATGAACATTAAATTTTTTATAAAGATTTAATGTCCGTTTTTTTATATTGTTTGGTGTTTTATTAAGTTTTACAGCGATTTGCGGTATCGTATCACCAAGTGCAAGAAAAGTTAGCAACTCTTTTTGTGATTGTATAAGTTCTATTTTTTTTTGGTTTTTTAATTCTAAAAGTAAGGATTTATAATATTTTTTTGAAATTTTAAACATAAATTTGGTAATTAATTATTTTATTTCTATTTTTAAATAGAATTTTATCATTATTTTGGTATTTTATCCATTTGTTTGCCAATTTAATTAGTTATATTTTGTTAAAAATTGTTTTATTTTTCTAATATGAAAGATATTAAAAAATTACTTGGAAAAAGAATAAAAGAACTTAGGAAAGAAAAAAATCTTAGCCAAGACCAATTATCAGAACTTGTTGGTATTGACTCAAGAAGTATCAGCCATATAGAAAACGGCGACACTTTTCCTTCTAAATCTCTTTTAGAAATAGCAAAAGCGTTAAATGTTTCTCTGCCCGAATTGTTTGAATTTGAGCACCTTAAATATGATGCAAAATATAAGAAAAATTATATTGTTAAAAGTCTTGAAATTATTACGGACTCTGACTTAGATTTATTATTCAGAATAACAAAATCATTGAAATAAACTTACTTTCCAAATAATTTCATAATTTTATCAATAAGCCCTTCGTCACTACTTACGGAAACTGATGAAGAAGTATCCATTTTGGCTAATTTTTCTTTTAATTTTTCCGTGTCGGGAGATAACGGAGCTTTTGCTAAATACTTTTCATAAGCCTCTTTAGCACTAACGGTATCTTTTAATTTTTCATAGCAAAAACCGATTTTTCTGAATATTTCATTATCCCCTGTTCCTGTTTTTAGAGCTTTTTCGTAATATTCAAGCGCGTTTTTAAATTCGTACAAATCGGCATAAACATCGCCTAAACCTGCGAGTGCAAATGCATTATCGGGTTCTTGGCGGACAAGTTTTTCATAAAATTCCATTAAACTTGTTTTATCGCCCGAGGCTTCATTTATTTTTATTATTTCTTTTACCGCTTCGCTTTTTGTCGGGTCTTGCCTATGCGCATTCAAATATTCAGCCAGTGCAAGCTCATAGTCTTGTTTATAAGAGTAACATCTGCCCATATTAAAGTGATAGCCGTATTGGTCATTTTTCTCATCGCACACTAAAGCCCGCATTTGGAAAACTAAAGGATTTTGCGGTGATAAATTCTCAAACTTGTTAATATTTTCAAGGCATTTATCATAATCTTTAGTGTTAAAATAATATTCGGCAAGCAATGCAAAATAATTTGCGTTTGTTTCGTCTTTATATTGATTTAAGAATGCAATAGCGTTGTCGTTATCGCCTTTCATAAGGTATGCTTTTATTTTGGTATATTCACTGCGGGCATTTTCGAGTGCTTTATCGTATTGACCCTCTTTAATATAAAGCCCTGCGAGGTATTCGCCAAGCTCATTTATCTCGGGGAACGCTTTAACACCGCGCTCTAAAGTATCAATTGCACTGTATCTGTCGCCTGTTTCATTATATAAATCGGCTAATTTATAATATATAGCCATATCATCTTTTTGTTCAAGTATTCTGAAATACTCATCAATTGCATTTTGTGTCTTGCCCTCATGCTCATAAGCCTTTGCCAATAGAAAACGAGCATTGATTATATCATTTTCTTCCGTTGTTGCATTAATAGCTTTTTTATAGTCATCTATTGACTGCGAAACTTTTTCATTAAGGATTTTATATTTTGCTCTTGTAATGTAATATTTATACTTATCTGTGTTTGAATAATAATCGAGCAGTTCTGAATAACCTATTAAAGCGTTTGGATTAACCTTAACAAGTTCTTCCCAATACTTAGGTGCAACGTCGTTTTTTTCAAGAGTCTTAGCCAAAAGCGCGATTTGTTCAAGATACTCGGGGTCATTTTTCATACTTTCGTAAGACTTTTCTAAAAGTTCATAGGCTTGTTCGTAGTGCTCCTCATCGGATAACATTTGCGCCTGCGCTAAAATTCCTTTGTTGCTCATTATTTTTCCCTTTATCCCTTTGTTTTTATATATATCACAAATTAAGTTTTTTTTAAATAAACCATTATTTACACAAGTTAATTAAATTTGTTATACTTGTAAAAAAGTAACTTTAGGGAGACTATATGAAAAAGATTTTTGCGTTTGATATGGGAAAAGCCAGTATTGGCTACTGTGTAAGAGAAAATAATGAAATAAGAGAACTTGGTTCAATAATAATAGATAAAGACCATTCTTCTGTAGCTGATAACAGAGCAAGAAGAAGGGTAATGAGAACTTTAAAATCTCATAAGGCAAGAGAAAAATGGTTTAATGAACTTTGGCAAAAACATGGACTTTGTGTTTTAGATAAAAACGATGAAAAATTTAAAAGAGAATTTGCCACCAAAAATGATAATACAATTTATAATTCTACCTTGTTAAGAATAGCTTTAATTCAAGGCAGAAAACTTGACGAATGGCAGATATATAAAGCCTTGCATAATGCTTTCCAACGTAGAGGTTATGATATAAATATTGCCTGGGCTAACGGAACGGACGATGAAAAAGAAAATGAAGAAGCCGTTAAAAAATATTGCTGTATAGATGGTGTGGATATCATAAATTCGGAGGAATATAAATATCCTTGTTATTACGATGCTGTGCTTTTAGGGTTATGGGAAGAAAATAATCCTTATGAATTAAAAAGAGTAATAGGTTTAGCCCCGACAAAAGTCAGAACAACAGGCAGAGTTGCCCCAAGAGAACTTGTAGTAAAAGAATTATCAAAATTGTGGGAAGAAGCGAAAAAACAGCTTCCTCAGTTAGAAAAAATATCCGTTGAAGAATTTCTATACGGAAATTATAGAGAAGCATACGGTTCATATAAAAATCCTGAATGGATACAATATAGAGGTACTGCAAATGACTGGCAGGGAGTTTTAGGGCAAAAAATTCCGAGGTTTGATAACAGAGTCATTTCAAAATGCAAACTTTTACCAAAACGAAATGTTTGTTCTGCTGATACTATTGAAAATATAATGTTTACCCTGTTAATGCAGTTAAAAAATTTAAGATTTATTGACAATGAAGTTAATAAACAAAGACCTTTAGCCTCTTGTGAAATTAAAGAAATATATGATAATAAATTGCCAATATGGATTGAGAATTTAAATAAATATAGAAAAGGAGAAACAAAAAATCCTTCGTTTACCGTTACTAAAACGGATATTGAAAATGTAATCGGTAAAAAAAGAATAAAAGACAAAATTGAACCCTTTAAAGCAAATATATCGGGGCGCAGTTCATTTTGCAAACGTGCTATGCAGATTATGATTGATATAATTTTGTCGGGTGATAATCCAAATGAAATTGATATTTCAAAGTATATTGATAAAGAAGGAACACCGAACGGGATAAGCGAAGAAGAAATAAAAACAATGCTCTCAAAAATCGGTGATTGGAACAATTTATTTATATCCGATAACCGTGATGAAATGGCACAAAAAGCTCAAAACGCAGATATAAAAAGTGATATTTTAATCGGTAATATAACAAACCCTGTTGTAAGAAACAGACTGCAAATATTTAAAAATCTTTTTAATGAACTAATATCAAGTAAAGGAAAACCTGATGAAGTCATATTTGAGTTTGTTCGTGACGGTGCTGATAACTCATTATTCGGCAGTATCAAAGCAAATGAAAACTTGAAATTTCAAAAAGTGCAAGAAAAAGAAAACGAACAAATTGTAAAAGAACTTCAAGAAGCAAATGCCGATGTAAAACAATACTTCTTAATGCATAAACTGGCAAAAGCACAAGAATTTAAATGCATATACTCCGGTCAAAAAATTTCACCGTCAGATTACCCTCTATGTGAAATAGACCATATATACCCTCGCAGTATGGGCGGAAATGATGCTTTATATAATAAAGTAGTATGTTTAAAAAAGGAAAATCAAGATAAAGGAGGCAGGACTCCTTATGAATGGCTGTTTTCTGATAAAGAGAGATGGGCAGAATACACCTTAAGAGTTACAAACTTAAAAGGAAAATTAGGAAAAAAGAAAGCAAGCCTGCTTGTACTTCCGCCTGATAAGTGTGAAAAATTAATAGATAGCTATAACGGTTTAGCGGAAACTGCTCAAGTAGCCAAAGTCGCAAGTGCAATAACTCATTATATATGCGGTTGGGGAATGCAAACAAAAGATAGTGAACGTCATGTATTTGTAGAAAACGGTTCAACTACTGCAAAAATCAGAAATATATATAAATTAAATTCTATTTTGGGTAATGATGAAAAGAAAAACAGGGATAACCCGAAACATCATGCACTTGACGCAATATGTATAAGCTATGCAAGAAATTTAAAACTTGATGAACAAAAAAGAAGATATTATGTTGAGGGCATAGATAGACCTTATATCGAACAAAAAATAAATGAACTTATGCCATTCCCGTATACACATAAAAAGCCGTTAAAAGCAAACACAAATCCGCTTGAAACAATATACGGAAAAAGAATAATTGATAACAAAGCATATATAACCTCAAGAGCCGGTATTGAAAGTATAAAAAAGGATATGAAAGCCATAAAAAATATAATAGATAATGTTATAAAAGAAGATTTAATTTCAAAACTGGAACTGAATAATGAAGAATGGCAAAATATGCTTAAAAATTATGTTCACCCTAAAAAGAAAACGAGAGTAAAAAAGGTATTAACAATAGTGTCAGAAGGCATATTAGAAACCGATTTAAATGGCAGAGAAAGAATAGGGGAATATTCGGACTTTGGAACAAAAGGTACTAAAGGACAATTTAAACACTCAAAAGGACATAAAGGGCAAATTCTTTATTACGATACAAATTGCAATGTTAAAGTAATGCCTATATTTGCTAATAAGTCAACAAAAGAAGTTAAAGAAAAACTTACGGATATGGGCTGTAAGCTCTATAACTGCGGAGAAGTATTTTATTCAGGCTGTCTGGTTGAAATTCCTAATGACTTTAAAGCCGGAGCAGCAACTTTTCCAAAGGGAATTTATAAGCTAAGGACAATAATAAAATCAGGGCAGTTAAAATTAGAAAACAACATTGGAATAGAAATAGTATCAAATGTAAAAGATTTAGCTTTATCAGGTTTTCATAAATTAAAAATGTAACTTGACAAAACACAAAATAACATTAAATGTAGTATATGAGTTATCATATACTACATATTACAAAGCAAGGAAGCTATATTTCAATAGATAAAGGGCTTTTATTTTGTAAAATAAAAGATACGAATGAAGTCTATAAACTCCCTATTGATGATATAAAAGCAGTAATAGTCTGCACTCCTGCAGTATCATTTTCAAATAATGCTATAGCTTCACTACTTAAAAATAATGTTGTAATTCAACACTGTGATAGAGCATTTCAGCCTGTCGGCTGGAGTGTACCTTTAGAAAGAATTATTAAGACAAAAGTATTTAATAATCAAATCAGCCAAAATGAAGAGTTTGAAACAAAACTTTGGAAAAAAATAGTAAAACAAAAAGCATTAAATCAGGCTTATGCTCTTGATTTAATGGGATGTGACTCTCACAACCTTTATAATCTGATAAATAAACCATTAATGAACGAGGCAAACATAGCTAAACAGTATTGGCAGGATTATTTCTTCTATTTAAGCGAGCCGATGAAAAGAGAACATCAAAATGCACAAAGTTTTGAAAATGCATGCTTAAATTACGGTTATGCAATAATAAAAACCTTAATTTATCGTTCGATATTAATTCATGGGCTTTTGCCTAATTTGGGTATACATCATAAAGGGAATTATAAAACAACTCCGCTTGTTTACGATTTAACGGAACCTTTTAGGGCTTTTGTTGACTTATATTTGTATTATTTTTCCCAAAATTATCCCTTAGAATTTGAAAACGAGGAAATACAAGAGTGGATTAAATTTATACCTAATTGTTTAAAAGATTACAGAATTAAATATAAGGATAGCAGCTATAAAATAATAGACATTGTTGATATTTATATTGAAGAAATCGCCAATGCTTTTGCTAAATTTGATTGCAGTGAAATTTATCTTCCAAATTTAAAAGAGCAATTTTTGGATAAAGATACACAAAAGAATAGAGAATATGAAGAGTAAATATCGAATGGGATGGCTTTTTGTTTGTTTTGATTTACCCGTAGTGGATAAAGAAGATTTAAGATATGCAAATAATTTCAGAAAAGACCTGCTAAAACTCGGGTATTTCATGCTTCAAAATTCAATCTATGTAAGGTCCTGCGTTACTTATGATAAAACAGAACAATACATAAAAATGGTTAAAAACCTTGCCCCGCCTACAGGACAGATAAATATTTTTTATTTAACGGATAAACAGTGGAGTAATTCAATCTGTATAGAAAAAGCTGATTATAATCCCTCAAAATATAAAAAGAAAATGGGCGAAAACACAGAAAAACAAATGACATTTTGGTAGTTTTTATGCTACAATTATAATGTCAAGTAATTTAGAAAGGTTTGGAGAATGAGTTATTTCGTGTATTTACCATACAGAGGAGTTAACTATTCTCCCGTCAATTATGATTGGTCTCTTAATTTAAAGTATATTATGTATTTATTATATATTAATTTGTGTATTTTGTATATCCTATTATAACATATTTTAAATTAAGAGAAAATCAAAACTTTCTCAGAAGCATAAGTAATCAAATATTGATTATAACATATTTTAAATTAAGAGAAAATCAAAACTAACCGCATCACGTATAACCCTCGACATTTATTATAACATATTTTAAATTAAGAGAAAATCAAAACGAAATTGTTTGATGTATTGTATTTCCACAAATTATAACATATTTTAAATTAAGAGAAAATCAAAACAAAATCATATTGTATGTATGTTCCAAATCGATTATAACATATTTTAAATTAAGAGAAAATCAAAACCTAATAATTCTGTATCTTCTTTCTTCTAAAATTATAACATATTTTAAATTAAGAGAAAATCAAAACAAATCGGGTTTGTATAATTCGTAGTCTACCATTATAACATATTTTAAATTAAGAGAAAATCAAAACGTCAACGTCCGCCATACGCTCTTCGTTCATATTATAACATATTTTAAATTAAGAGAAAATCAAAACTGAGATGAACAATGTTTTTGCAAATTTTTAATTATAACATATTTTAAATTAAGAGAAAATCAAAACTAAGATATATCACATCTTATAAGAGCTTCAATTATAACATATTTTAAATTAAGAGAAAATCAAAACTATAGTTAATATCAAATATAGACCTTTTATATTATAACATATTTTAAATTAAGAGAAAATCAAAACACAGTTGCTTTAACATAATATCTATCGCCTATTATAACATATTTTAAATTAAGAGAAAATCAAAACCAAATTGCAAATAATATAATATATTTTTCATTATAACATATTTTAAATTAAGAGAAAATCAAAACTGTGCTACGTCGTACCTGTTTGTTAATCTCATTATAACATATTTTAAATTAAGAGAAAATCAAAACTTAGATAGTAAACATAGTATCGAAGTATTTATTATAACATATTTTAAATTAAGAGAAAATCAAAACCTGGCCACTATGGGAACTATTAACCGAGAAATTATAACATATTTTAAATTAAGAGAAAATCAAAACTTAAATGCTTTATTGAGTTATCCCGAAAAGATTATAACATATTTTAAATTAAGAGAAAATCAAAACAACAATTTAAGTATTTATCAAAAGTTTAGAATTATAACATATTTTAAATTAAGAGAAAATCAAAACAGGAAATGAAAATACTTTCGGAAATAATAAATTATAACATATTTTAAATTAAGAGAAAATCAAAACAATCATCCGAGGTATATCCTAATTTTTCACATTATAACATATTTTAAATTAAGAGAAAATCAAAACTTATTACTTGCCTCTACCGTATCTAATTTTATTATAACATATTTTAAATTAAGAGAAAATCAAAACCCAATGCGCAGGCACTTCTTCCTCACTTGCATTATAACATATTTTAAATTAAGAGAAAATCAAAACTGATCGCGAATATAACAATTAAAAGTAATATTTTGTGTGTTTAATGCAAAATCTTTTTGTTATACCCAACTTTAATATATTGATCTAAAATTTCTTTTATAAAAGCGTTTATGGTTATATCTTTTTCCTGTGCCTGCATTGCTAAAATTCTATGGGTTTCACTCCCAATTCTTATATTTAATGAACCCTTATAAGGTTTTTCAGCTTCCGTTTTATTTATTTGGCAATCATTTAAATAGCTATCCACCATATTCTCAAAAGATTTTTTTAATTCTACAACAGAATTTCCCTCATAAGAAATAAGGCTTCTGATACCCTGCACTTTGCCAAAAAGGCAATTATCTTCATTTGAATATTCAACTGACCCTATATATCCTTTATATTCTAAATAATTTTTCATAAAAGACCTTCTTTCTTTAAAAATTCAATAGTTTGTTTTATTACATAGGATTTTACTATATTAGACGGATGTGGTTCATGAAAATATATTTTTACTCCGTCTTTATTTTCAAAACAACGTCTTGATCCGCCTGTTATGCCTTGGGATTGAATTTCATAGCCATAATATGCCAATATTCTTACCAGTTCCCGCCATTCTAAATCTTTTGGGTTATTTAGTAATTTTTCCAATAATTTCTCTATCTTGCTCATATTTTAATTATAACATATAATATATTTTTTGCAACTAAAAATAGTTGCAAAAAATAAAACCTACGGAAAAATCAGCTAAAATACTTGATTTTACTTATTTCCCATTTCGTCATACTTCTTTTATACGATTCTTTCAAATTTGAAAATAAATTTATTCATAATTATGTATGATTTAAAAACCGAATTCTACTGTTAAGATTAACCTATATTCCTTGGAAAAAACGATGATACACATATCCCTAATCTACAGCAATGATTAAATCATTGCTTTTTTCTTATTCTTTATAATATATTCTGAATACTTCGGGATTAACTTTATCGCTCAATATTTCTTCATTTGAGGCAAATAATTCTTTGTAGCCCAAATCTTCAAACAATATTTTTTCACCTTGTGTAATATAGTATTTTGTTTTCGGTGCTATAATTTTATTTGAGGAAGATAGTTTTTTGGAAAAATCATAGTAAGTTATATTCTTTTTATACTTATTTGAGTACAAATTATAGTCTTTTAAATATCCGCTTAAAGGTGAGAATGTAAATAAATATCCGTATACAATAAAATTTTTTTCATTTTTTAAATTATTTTTTATAAACTCGGCTGTTTTTTTACTGCCCGAAAAATCATATTTTATTTCTTTAATTAAGCTGTCTATACCTATTAATGAACTTATTGAAAATAGGATAATCAAAGATATATTTAAAAGTTTAAAATCTTTTTTATATGTATTTTTTATGCACCAAAAACAAAAGATAAATATTAATAAAAGTAAAAATGATTTCTGATAGTACATTCCGCCAAACCAAACTTTTAAATAAATATAAAAAATGTATATAAGGCTTGCTGAAAATATAGTAAATATTTTTTTATCAGCTTTAAATAAAGAATATAAAATTACCGCTAAAGTTCCGTAGAAAATAATGCAGTTCATTACGGGAGTTCGTAAAAATAAAGTTGTATAAAAGTAATTACTAAAGTATTTGAATATATCAAAATAGTTTGTATAAAGCAGATTGTATGAATTTACGGAAATATTCAATTTCGGCATATTATAAAAGGAATAAAAAATAAAAGAAAAATTAATTATAAACAGTATTGCGGGGAATAATTTTTTCCTTATTTCCAAAATGAAAATAAAAGCGAGGAAAAGAGAAAATCCAAGCATTAAAATATGAGTTTGAGAGAGTAAAATAATTAAAACTGAATACAGATAAGGTTTTTCTGTCCGCTTAGGATAATAATAAGCGAGCAAAAATATAAATATAGGGATTAAAGCATAGTTCCTTGCTATAACGGGGAGAAAATAAATCATTCCCGCGCTGAAAGTTACAAGTATTTTTTGCACATAGTTAAAAGGAGATTTAAAAACAAAAAAGATTACAGATGTTAATACCAAAATCCAGCTGGTAAATTGCATGGATATAATCGGCAAACCTGATTTTGCGAAAGGCATTAAAATCAAATACCACAACATCGGGTGTCCCTCTATCCTTGACATCTGATAAATGTCGAAAAAACCTAAGTCGCGCACAATGCACCAGGCTTGCGCTTCATCTCTCCATATTTCGTGAAAAAATAATGCCGTAAGCGTTATTAAAAGGTAGACTATAATTAATATCCAATTAAATTTTTTTGAAGTTTCCATAATTAATAATGATACATCAAATTATAAAAAAAGTTTTATGTAACACTTTGTAAGTCTGTACAATACAAAACTTGTATCACTGATATATTTTTATTATTCTTAAATAGATGTAAGAGCCGAAATAAGAGAAAATTTATGGGAATAGGAATAGACCAATATATAGAACAATATTTTGCGCCGATATCGGATAAGTTTTCAACATTTATCTTTGCAAATATAAAAATTTTTGATGCTGAAGTACCCGTATTAATATTGTTGATGATAGCAGCAAGCATATTTTGTACATTTTATTTAAGGTGTATAGGAATATGTGGATTTAAACACGCATTAACAAAAATATTTGGGAATAATGACAGTCACCACGGACATAAAGGGGAAGTAACATCGTTTGGGGCGTTGGCAACAGCGCTTTCGGGGACTATCGGAATTGGTAATATTGCAGGTGTAGCAATAGCAATATCAATAGGCGGACCGGGAGCAATGTTTTGGATGGCACTGGGGGCGGTGTTTGCAATGGCGCTCAAGTTTTGCGAGGTCACTTTATCTTTAAAATACAGAAATGTTAATGAAGACGGCACAATATCAGGCGGTCCTATGTTCTATATGGAAAAAGGATTTGCCGAAAAAAATATGCCTAAAATCGGGAAATTATTGGCTTATATATTTACAATAGCCTGCATACCCGCAACATTCGGAGGCGGATGTATGCTTCAAACTAATCAAGCTGCACAGCAATTTATAGTTATAACGGGCGGAGAAAACAGTTTTTTTGCTCAGCACAGCTGGATTTTCGGTTTATTTATAGCGGTTATGGTTGCTCTTGTTATTGTCGGCGGAATTAAAAGTATAGCTAATGTTACATCTAAAATAGTTCCCGTTATGTGTATAATATATATGCTTGCCTGCCTTACAATAATTGTTTTGCATTTTAATCAAATACCGCACGCAATATATACAATTGTTCATGAAGCGTTTTTCCCGAAAGCTGTTGCGGGCGGAGTAATAGGTTCTATAATTATAGGTTTAAGACGTTCAATCCAGTCAAACGAAGCGGGGATTGGTTCTTCTCCTATTGCTTATGCCGCCGTTAAGACTAATGAGCCTGTTTCACAAGGTTTTGTTTCAATGCTTGAACCGTTTTTTGATACGGTTATTGTTTGCTCTATGACAGCTTTTGTCATTATTTTAACGGGTGAATATTTAAACTATACTAACGGAATTACGGGAGTTCAATTAACTTCTTCTTCCTTTGAAAGCGTTATTTCGTTTTTTCCTTACATCCTTGCGGTTGTTATAATCTTATTTGCTTTTTCAACAATAATATCGTGGGCTTATTACGGACAAAAAGCCTGGTGTTTTCTGTCGGGTGAAGGCTGTAAAAGAGTTATAATCTATCAAATAGTGTTTTGTTTATTTATTGTAATTGGTTCTTGTATGAATATTCAAAGTGTAATAGACTTTACTGATGCTACTTACCTTGTTATGGCAGCACCTAACCTTATTACAATATTTGTTTTATTGAAAGATGTAAAATCAGAGTTAATATCCTATTGCAAACGATATAATTTAATTTTTAAATTAAATAAAGCATGGTTTAAAGATGAGCAGTGAACTAAAAAGAACATTAAATTTAAAAGATTCAATATCGGTTGTAGTCGGTTCAATGGTCGGGTGCGGGATATTTATAGTGTCTGCGGATATTGCACGTCAAGTGGATAATGCTTGGTTCTTGCTTCTTGTTTGGATAATTGCGGGGTTATTTTCACTTTCGGGCGCAATTGCGTATGCCGAACCTGTCTTAAATATTAAAGAGGACGGCGGTCAGTATATGTTTTTAAAAAAAATGTTTAACGATTTAACTGCATTTTTATACGGCTGGTCGCTTCTATTGGTTATTCAAACCGCGACTATTGCTGCCGTGTGCATTGCCGTTGGTAAATTTTTAGGAATTTTATTCCCTCAAATTGCTTCCGATAATTATATTATTAACCTGCCTTTAATTAAAATTTCCACACAGCAGTTAAGCGCCCTTTTTGTATGTTTGTTTCTTACTTGGATAAATTCAAGAGGGGTTAAATACGGGGTTATTACTCAAAATATATTTACGTTAACAAAAGTACTGTCTATTGTTGGAATTATTGTATTTGGTATATTTTTAGGCTGCAGTATTGACACAATCAGTACTAATTTTTCTGCTCCTCTTAGTTTCTCTGATTTTAATTTTAATAATCTTCAGATAATATCAGCAGCAACTGTCGGTGCTATATTTGCAATGGTTACTTGGAATAATATTACATTTATCTCAGGTGAGGTAAAAAATCCCGAAAGAAATATACCCTTTGCTCTTTTGTGGGGTGTTGTAATAGTTATGGTGCTTTATTTATTGATAAATGTATTATATGTTTTTTCAATTCCGATTGAACAAATAAAAACGGCTCCCGAGGATATCGTTCCCGTTATATTAATGAGAGATATAACAGGTTCAATCGGAGAAATAATAACAGCGGTAATAATAATGATATCAGCTTGCGGAAGTGCCAACGGACTTAGTATGA
>CANQZO010000019.1 GCA_947628355.1 Candidatus Gastranaerophilales bacterium
ACTTTAGCTGCTGCAATTGTTGATTTAGTTGCTATCGGGTGAGGTGAAAAGATTATACCGTTTCTTGTTTTTAATGATATTAATGACTTAAATATTGCGGTTGAAGTAGGATTTGTTGTAGGAACTATTCCTGCCAAAACTCCTAATGGTTCAGCAACGACTTTTATACCGTTTGCCTTATCTTCTCTGATAATTCCGCAAGTTTTTGCATTTTTATGTTTATTATATATATATTCAGACGCATAGTGATTTTTAATAATTTTATCTTCCAAAACGCCCATGCCGGTTTCCTCTACCGCCATTCTTGCAAGAGGAATACGAGCCTTATCCGCGGCAGCGGCTGCTGCTTTAAATATAGCGTCCACTTGTTCTTGAGAGTATGTTTCAAATATTTTTTGTGCTTTTTTTACTTTAGATATCAATACTTCCAATTGGTCTAAAGTTTCAACAACATCAGATTTTTTCAGTGCTTTTTCTAATGCAGCAACATTTTTTTTAGTTTTAGCCTCGCTCTTAGCAGCACTTTTTGCAGTAGTTTTGCTTTTTGTTGCCATAATGTTTCGTATCCTTTCGTGATTAAAATCTCTATTTATAGATAACCATAAAATCTCATGAAAGTCAATTTCTAAACAAATAAAAAGGCGGGCATAGCCCGCCTCTTTCTCTTAATTATTTCTAAGCATACAATTTGTCTGCTTCTTTTCTTGTCATAGGACCGTCTTGTCTTAAAATTTGTGCATAATGTTCCAGTTTACTTACAAGTGCATTACCGCGGCCATGATGTTTAGCCTTAAGAGCTTTAGCGAGTGCGTCAGCCAAATTCAGACCTTTCCCTTGCGCAAGATTTTTAAAATATTCTTTTTCGTAATCTTGATTTGCCCTGTATGACCAGTTCCCGTTTGTAGTATTTGGTGTATTTATTCTTCTTTGAGAACCTAAAATATCAGGCAGAGTTGCAAATTGATTTTTTGTTGTAAATAATTCAGACCATATTGCTTTTGAAAATGCTTCGGGTGAATTTTCAAGTTCATGAGGATTCATATATAAATCTCTTGCAAGCGCAGGTATTCTTGATTTATATTTATCAACCTGTTCAATAAGTGTTTCATCATCGTGAGTTCCGGGGCCTATTGTATAATCACCGGGGCGCATATTTTGATACTTATTAGAGCCGCGAGATTCATAATGTTTTACACGTCCCCAATCATCAGAAGCATATTTTGTTATATGGATTAAAGCAGCACCCGAGTGTTTTACTGCATCTAAAGAGTCATAGGAATTTCCGCCCAATAATTCTAGGAAAACTTTACTTCTTGGAACATTGTTATCATCAGCTGCTTTTAATACAATATCGTTTATGATTTTTCCGCCGACATTAGGCTGATGTGCGAGTTTATGCCCGAGTTTATTACCGTTATTGTCAAATACATCTTTTCCGTTTTGCACTGCAGGCTCACAGATTAACGGTTTTATTAATTGCCAAGCTGCATCAATTCTGACTCCGTTATATCTTTTAAAGAAAAGATTAAATTTATTATATAAAAGTTCACCCGCATCAGAGTTTAATTTACCGAAATCTATAGCCGGAGACCAGCATGAATACTTACCGTCGCCAATATCACAACCAAATTCATAAGTCGGATAAAATGCTGATTTATGTGACCAATAGTCTTTTTGAGAAAATCCTATCTGGCAATCACCATAAATATCTATGCCTTGAGCATTGAAATTCCGCTTTGATTCTTTTTGCTGTTTATCTGCAATAAACTGTATGAATTCATTGAAATCGACTACATTATTTCCTTTATCATCTTTAACATATTTTAATTGTGCAATACGTTCGGCATCGCCTTGTTTTGTTGCAAACACATTTTTATCACGTTCGGGCCAAGTTCTCATGTCACTTGAACCGTTTACAACTGCTGCTGCTTCATACAGTGCATCTTTTTCCAGCCAATACGTATTTTCGTGCTTAAATTGCTCATATTCTTGTTTTAAAGGCGAATTTGCATCAAGTTTTGTAAAACGAGCGTATGCTTTTTGGAGCATGACTTTTTGACCGTCGGTCGCAAAAATATTTTCATAATCAACACTTTCATGGTTTTTTACTCTTGTCATAAAAGGCGAATTCAAATCTTGTTCGGTCAACAATCCGCCGTATTTTTCTTCGCTCAATTTTGTTAAATCAATAATATGCGCACCCAATGAAAAACCCGTTCCGGAATATGGAGAACGAACATAATTTGAAATTTCTCCTTGAGGTTGAAGCTGTATAGAATTTATACCGCACATTGCCTTTAAAAATTCCGCAAGTTTTTGAGCGTCATAAGAAAAACTCGTACCGATACCGCTGTCACGGCTTAATGAGGGAACACTAAAATCAAATATTGTTGCAGTAGTTTTATCAATATTTAATTCTTTTTTTGCTTTATTTACTTCTTTTTCAAATTCAGCCTGTTCTTTTGTTGTCAACGCTCTGCCAAATGATACAAGCGGATTGATGCAGTTAACTTGCATACACATACTCCTATATAAGACCTACATTTATAATACCGCTAAAAAAAAAATTTGCTATTTTTTAATATATTATTAACAAAAAATTAAAAATATGATATCTTTAATTTGTTACGAGCCGGAGAAACATTATGGAAGATAAAAGACCTGAATGGAGTTCGCATTTAAGTTTTATTATAGCGACTGTAGGCAGTGCTGTCGGGCTTGGAAACATCTGGCGGTTTCCTTATATTATGGGCAAAAACGGCGGTGCCGTATTTTTATTTACTTATCTTATATTAATTGCTTTTATATGTATAATTCCTTTATGCTGTGAATTAGGGCTTGGCAAATTATATAAAAAAGATGTAATTAATACTTTTGAAACCGTCAGTCCCAAATATAAATGGGTCGGCTGGCTCTGTATAATAACGGTAACATTAATTCCTTGTTTTTACTTTGTTGTAGGCGGCTGGATTTTAAATTATATCTGGGTATTTTTAACAAATGAAATTCCTCAGAACTTTGCAAATTATTTTTCATCTTTCAGTTCAAAAATATTTATGCCGTGCTTTTTAACGATTTTATTTCTGGTAATGACTGCAATTTTTCCGTTTAGGGGAGTTAACAAAGGGATTGAAAAAGCAAATAACATAATGATGCCCTTATTTGCCGTAATGTTATTAATTCTTGCAATATTTGCATTAACGCTTCCGGGAGCAAAAGAGGGGCTGTTATTTATGTTCAAACCCGATTTTTCTCACTTTGATAAAACAATGATATTAACTGCGCTTGGTCAGGCGCTTTTTACTTTAAGTATAGGCATGGGCACAATTCTTACTTACGGAAGTTATATGAAAGAAAATACTAATATTGTTAAATCCGCTTATACTTTAATAATCTGTGATACTATAATTGCCGTAACTGCAGGAATAATGATATTTCCCATTGTCTTTTCTTTTGGAGTCGAACCTTCTGCAGGAGCCTCGCTTGCATTTATTTCTATGCCTCAAATGTTTTCAGAACTTCCTTATACTTCATTTTTTGGTTTAATATTTTTTGCACTGTTATTTTTTGCTTCAATAACCTCGGGCATAAGTATGATGGAAACAACCGTTGCAGCTTTTATTGACAATTTTAAAATTACCAGAAAAAAATCAACAATAATAACCACCGCTGTAATTGCATTAATAAGCATACCTGCTTCATTGTCATTCGGGGTTTTAAGTAATTTTAAAATATTTGACAAAACGGTATTTGATTTATTGGATTATACAACCTCTAACATATTTTTACCGTTTAATACGTTAATTATATGTTTAATTGCAGGCTGGAGCATTCCTTATTTTTGGAAAAAGATTTTCGGTGAAAGTTTTTTGGGCGGAGTTTTTAATATTTTATTAAAATTTATAGTACCGATAATATTAATATTTGTACTTGTAACAGGCATATAAAAAAGGAAACCTTTTCGGATTTCCTTTTTTAGTTAGTATATTCGCTTGCTTTCGCAGGCTCGCTCGCATTCGCTTCGCTCAGCCTACGGAAAATTTGCTTCCTTGATTTTGCTCCATTTCGGCAGAGTAATTTGCTTCGCTTCGCTGCCGCAAATTTTCTGCCTCATTACTTCAGGCTCGCTCGCGTTCGCTCGGCTCCGCCTTACGCAAAATTTGCTTCTTGTAATTTCCTTTCGGCTAAATCTTGTATCTTCGTTTCAAAAGCCTTTCGGCTTTTTGCACTCCGACCGATTTGCGCCTCTTCGGCGTTCGCTTCGCTCAGCCTACGGAAATTACGCCATAGCCTTTTCTACTGCAACAGCAACGGCAACCGTAGCTCCTACCATAGGATTGTTGCCCATTCCGATTACACCCATCATCTCTACGTGTGCGGGGACTGATGATGAACCTGCGAATTGAGCGTCGCTGTGCATTCTGCCCATTGTATCTGTCATACCGTAACTTGCAGGACCTGCTGCTACGTTATCTGGGTGAAGTGTTCTTCCTGTTCCGCCGCCTGACGCTACTGAGAAGTATTTTCTTCCGTTTTCAGTACACCATTTCTTATATGTACCTGCAACAGGATGTTGGAAACGTGTCGGGTTTGTTGAGTTTCCTGTTATTGATACGTCAACTCCCTCTTTTATCATTATTGCAACACCCTCTGATACATCGTCAGCTCCGTAGCATTTTACTTTTGCTCTTTCACCGTCAGAGAATGGGGTTTCTTTTACCACTTTTAATTCGCCTGTTTTATAGTTATATTCGGTTTCTACATGTGTAAAACCGTTTATTCTTGAAATTACATAGGCAGCGTCTTTACCTAAACCGTTTAATATAACTCTTAAAGGTTCTTTTCTTACTTTATTGGCATTTCTTGCAATACCTATTGCACCTTCCGCTGCCGCAAATGATTCGTGACCTGCTAAGAAACAAAAGCATTTTGTTTCTTCTCTCAATAACATTGCGCCCAAGTTACCGTGACCTAAACCTACTTTTCTTGTATCGCCTACGGACCCGGGAACTGCGAATGCCTGTAATCCCTCACCTATAGCTTCGGCAGCGTCTGCTGCATTCTTTATTCCTTTTTTTATTGCAATTGCGCAGCCTAATGTATATGCCCAAGAAGCATTATCAAATGCAATCGGCTGAATACCTTTTACTATTTCATCTACATTTATTCCCTTTGACAAACATAATTCGTTTGCTTCATCCAAAGACTTAAAACCGTATTCGTTAAGAGCTTTTTCTAACGATTTTTCACGTCTGTCCTGTCCTTCAAATTTTGCCATATCTTATTTTCCTTTTTTAATTAGTTACATTTATTAATTTTTTGCTAAAGCTATTGTTTACGCGGGTCGATTGTTTTAACCGCCTCCGCAAATCTGCCGTATGTTCCGATATTCTTTTCATACGCTTCTTTCGGGTCTGTACCTTTTTTTATAGCGTCCATTACTTTACCAAGATTTACGAATTTATATCCGATAACTTCATCATTTTTATCCAAACCGAGCTCTAAAATATAGCCCTCTGTTAAAGAAAGATATCTTACGCCTTTTTGTTTTGTAGAGTGGATAGTTCCAACCATAGAGCATAAACCCTTGCCTAAATCTTCAAGCCCTGCGCCTACCGGAAGCCCGCCCTCTGAAAATGCTGTTTGTGTTCTTCCGTATACTATTTGAAGGAATAATTCTCTCATTGCAACATTTATCGCGTCGCAAACCAGGTCTGTATTTAATGCTTCAAGAATTGTTTTCCCGGGGAGTATCTCGCCTGCCATTGCTGCAGAATGTGTCATGCCCGAACATCCGATTGTTTCAACAAGTGCTTCTTGAATAACACCCTCTTTGACGTTCAAAGTTAATTTGCAGGTACCTTGTTGAGGTGCACAGCAGCCGCAGCCGTGTGTCAAACCTGAAATATCTTTTATTTCTTTACATTTTGTCCATTCGCCCTCTTGCGGTATTGGAGCAGGTACTCCTTTTACCCCTCTTTTTACACAGCATTGATTTTCGATTTCATGTGTAATTTGCATTATTACCTCCTATTTATTTGTAATTTTTATCATACTCTAACCTGTGTTTATAAAAAAATTATATTATAAAAAATTTAAAATGATAAAGTCATGCCCTAACTATTGCCGAGAGAGAATATATTATAAATTTCCTCATCGGAAAGCTCGGTTATAACTTTTTCCCCCTCAAATACGGCAAGATTAACAAGTTCTTTCTTTTGTTTAATCATTTCGTCAATTTTTTCTTCAAAAGTACCTAAAGTAACAAGCCTGTGAACCATTACATTTTTATCCTGTCCGATACGGTAGCTTCTGTCTGTTGCCTGTTCTTCAACCGCAGGATTCCACCATAAATCGTAGTGAATTACATTTGTAGCAGACGTTAGATTTAACCCCGTTCCGCCCGCCTTTAGTGATAACAGCATTATTTTTTGGTCGGGGTTTGTTTCAAACTCGTTCAGCATACTCTGACGTTGATTTGTATTTAACGAACCATGAAAAAACAACGGTGTTATATTTAATTCATTTTGTATAATCGTTGAAAGAATATTTCCCATTTCTTTATACTGAGTAAAAGCAATAACCTTTTCATCATTTTCAAGAATTTGAGATAAGAGCGATATAAATTTTTCAGTCTTACCCGAAACATCCTTTGTCATTTCACCGTATTTTAAATACTGGAACGGATGATTGCATATTTGCTTTAATGCCGTTATCAGTTTAAATATAACACCTCTGCGGTTTATTCCTTTTTGCGTCGATATATCACCCATTAACGTATTTAAAGTCTTTTCGTACAGAGCCGCCTGCGATTTTGTTAAATAACAATATTCATCCAATACCATTTTTTCGGGTAAATCATCAATAATGGTTTTATCTGTTTTTAATCTTCTCAATACAAAGGGAGATATTGACAATTTTAACTTATCAGCCTGCTCATACTGTTTAAATCTTTCAATAGGAATAGCATAGCACTTTTGAAAATCCCTTATTGAGCCTAAATAACCTTTATTAATAAAATCAAAAATACTCCAAAGCTCTGTTAATTTATTTTCAACAGGAGTACCCGTCATTGCTATTTTTATATCTGATTTTAATGATTTAACTGCAGCAGTTTGCGAGGTATCCGGATTTTTAATATTTTGAGCTTCATCCACAACTACCATGCCCCATTCCTGTTTTTTAACTTCTTCAATATCAATACGCAAAATGGCAAAAGTGGTTATTAACACGTCAGCTTTTAAGTCTAATTGACGTTCGGGACCATGATATGAAGCAGCTTTTAGTGTCGGAGCAAACATTTTAAGTTCTTTTAACCAGTTACCCATAAGAGTAGTCGGGCAAATAACCAATACGGGTGCCTTTAATTTATTTTCTTCTTTTAATTTTAATATTAAGCTGATAACCTGAATTGTTTTACCAAGCCCCATATCATCAGCAATACAAGAGCCGAAACCTTTTGTTGTATTTGTATACAGCCATTTTAATCCGCCTGCTTGATAAGGTCTTAATTCTCCGTTTAAGCTCTTTGGCGGAGTTACTTCAACAGTTTTACCAATATCTTTAACTATGTTTGCGAATGCCTCGTCATAATCAAATTCATAATCGCTTAAATGACCCGAAAATGCAGCATGCAGCATTTCCATACGGGTTATTTTATCTATTTTAGGATGTTTTAATTTATCAATGATTGACTGTGCTTCATTTTGATCAATTAAAATATACTTATTTTTAAACTCGATTATTCCGTTTGCGTCCTTAATGAGTTTTTCAAACTCCTCCACCGATATCTTTTCATCCCCTATTGCAACTTGGAATGAAAATTCAAATATACTTGCAAGGCTGATATTTCCGCCTTTTCCGTTTAAGATATCAGCAACTTCCTGTTCTCTTGAGGCTTTTATTCTTGCATTTATTGAGGCTCTCGGGACGACTATATTGCCGAAATTGGGCGGGAAGTTTATGTTTATTCCCGCTTTATTCAAGTAATAAGCGGTATGCACCATTAACTTATAAACATCGTTTAATGACAGATATAATTTTAAGTTATCTTCATCCTCAAATAAAGTTTCCAACTCCTTATAATACCGAAGTGCGTAATTTAATTGTTTTTCAACAATATTTACAAGATATGTATTTTGGTATCCCCAATATATGCCGTCTTTATAAATATCCAAAAGCTGTTTTGGCGGTTCTTTTTCATTTAATTTTTTATCATTTGCTTTTACGGATATTGTTAATAAAAACTTATCTTCTTCTATTTTTTCAATATCCAACTGCGGACTTACCGGATATTTTCCTATATATATTTCGTCAAGCCACTCGCTTATTGCTTCCGCCAAATCTAATGAGCGCAAATATCTTTTATTATTGGTCGGTTTTAGAAAATATACGGATGATTCTATTTCTTTAAATCTGTATGCTTTAAATTTTAAGAATTTAAAAATAACATAATTTATGTAATTTTCAATTAAAATATCCGCTATATTTTTAATATCCGATATCTTTGAAAAATCAAGCGAATACACTTCATCTATCGAATTTTGCAATAAATTATTTATAGCAAACATTTCATAAGATATAGTAAAATAATTATCCGTTTTATTAACTTTTGGCAGAAAATACAATTTTTCAACCAATTTTTTTACAAATTGCGTAATAACATTAAAAATAATAAAAGACTCCGAAACATTGGAGTTATCAACCAAGCAGTCAAAGCCCGAGAAATACTCCCAAATAAGCTCCAGCGGGATTTTGTACCCTATTTTATCAACCTCGTTACCGTTTTCTTTAATTGTACAGGCACAAGACGAAAATCTATACATAGAACCTTTTGATTTTAAGTAAAAATCAAAATTATTAGTCGGGGTAACAAATACATCAATATTTTTACCATTTTTTAAAATATAAAAATCGGTATTTTTTATGACATGGCTTGAATTTTGAAAAGTTGAAGCAAATTCATCCTCGACAAGCTGATAAATTGTGCTAATCATCAGCCTGAAATCTTTTTTCTCACATCCGACAGGATTTTCCGTCAGATTATGAAACATCTCATCTATATTATTTTTTTTAAAAGAAAATGCAAATTTATTATTTATAACTGCTTCAGTTGACATGTATACCTCAAAAACTCCCTGTTTTTTAATTATACAATAAAAAAAATTAATTAAACCGAATCATAAAAATCACGATATTTATCAATTAAATAACAAAAAGACGAATAATAAGTTTGTTTTAACCCGTATTCTTTACAGAGTTTTTCCATTGTTTTAATAATTACAATATACTGTTTAAGTTTTTCTTCATTATTTATATTTATACTGAACCATTGATTTTCAATATCAATAATAACCCATTTAACCTTTGCTTCTATTGCCTTTTTTAAAAATTTTTCAAATTCCTCAATAGTATCATTAAGATTAGGAATAACAATATATTTTACTTTAACATCAGACTGATAATCAGCTTGGGCTGAGCAATAACGGGTAATATTTTCCCATACTTTATCAAAATTATCAAAACTTTTAATTTTTTTATAAAGTTCCCTGCTGCCGCAATCAACAGAAATAATAATTCCATGACTTAGCTTTGGATCATCCATTACTTTTCTATATTCTTTTTTTGACCATTCTTTTATATATTTTACTAACACCTCGGAAAACTTAATTCCTGAAGAATGTATGCCAAAATCTCCTATAAGATGATTTTCCAATAATAAATAAGAAATTTTATCAAACTCATCTGCAATAGTAGGCTCTCCCCCGCCCCACTCAATATGGCAATCGGTGCTTATCAGTTTTCCATCTATACATTTTTTTAAAAAATCATAAACGGGAACATCTTTAATCTTATTAATTTGTTTTCTCATTCTGTGATTAGGACAATAAATACAATCTGAATTACATTTAGCAACCGAGCTTATAGCAATATTTTTTATTTGTAATTTTTTACTCCATAAGCCCACTTTAGGCTTATTACATCCTATACACCTTTTCGGTATAATGCCTTTACGCATATTTTTTCTGGCTTTTTCTTTTTCTTTAAAAAAGGTAGTAAAATCGTAAGTGTTATTATAATTAACCCCAGCAACAGGAATGTAATTTTTTCCGTGTATAAATTCACAGCAATTAAATATTCCGTTATAACAAAAATGAATACCATATTCCAACCAATCACAGCTTAAATATTCTTTTTCACCAAATAAAAATTCAAACATAATTACTATTATAAAAAATAATATAATAAAATGTAAAAATGTGCTATAATCAATTTGTTTTTTCCAATAAGGGAACAGAGAACAGACAGGAGATAAAGTATGAAAAAGTTTTTAACAGGATTATTTACCCTAATCATATCTTTATGTTTTACGGGTATTGCAAATGCGTGTGATTTAGACGGACTTTATGATAACTATCAAGCAGTGTATATGCCCAAAACAAAAACATGGGCAACTGCAGGTATGGCAGAAGGAAGAATTGTTTTAACAAAAAAGACTTCTCAAGGTTCGGGGAATTATTCCGAATATTATTACGGAAACGGTAAACTTGCCGCTGCATTAAAATCCAACTTTGAATTTATAAAAGACGGTAAACTAATAGGCGTTGATAATGCAGGATTAAAATATTATGAAATAACCTATAATAACAAGACTAAAAAGTTTGTTGAAAAACCGCTTTGCGAACAATCACTTAAAAAACTCTTCCCCAATGCTCAAATTGTAAAAATTTCACAATTTACCAATAATGAAATAACAATAAAGAAGAAAGCATTCCAAGAAAAGAAAATTTTGCTTGTAAATGATACTGATAAATATTTTCATAAATACACATATAAACCTGAAAATGTTCAAATTTCGGATATAAAAGGTTTAATAAAAGTAAAACACATAGGCAAAGTTAAATTTTCACTCTATGGTGATAAAACAACAATGCTGACAATTAAAGTAAGAAACGGCGAAAAATGCACTTGCGCAGATAAATGTAATTGCGGAAAAGATTGCAAATGCAATAAAAAAGAATGCAAGTGCGGTGTTGAGTGTAAATGTAATAAAAAAGATTGCAAGTGTAATCAAGTAAAATGCACCTGCGGAGAAAATTGCAAATGTAATAAAAATGACTGCAAATGCAAAAAGTAAATTTTATTAAAACTGAAAAACCTCCCTTGAAATGAGGGAGGTTTTTTATTGTATAATTTTTTAAAAAAGGATTTTAAATGAAATATAAAAGCTGTCACTTAATAGAACACGGCATTTCCATAAATGTAAATTCAATACAGGCATGCTGTCTTTCAAGAGAGTTCAATAAAGGAATGCTCCCCGTTATAGAGCATTATGAAAATAATAAAATCAACTGGAATGAGCTTTTTGAAATAAAAAGACGCCACAGAAAGCACCAAAAAATAATGGATTTAAAATTTTGCGAGGGCTGTTATAACTTGCGCGAAGAAGATTGGGATGAAGAAGATTACATCTCCTTTATTAATTTTGACCATTGGAGCCAATGCAATTCAAACTGTATATACTGCGGAGTGCAAACAAACAAGCCAAGACAGCAGAATAACGTATTATCCGCAATAAAAGAGCTTATAAAACAGGGAAAATTTAAAAATACGGGAGAAATAACCTTTCAAGGCGGAGAGCCTACAATATTAAAAGAATTTGAACCGCTTTTAAAATTATTTATAAAAGCAGGCTCAAAGGTAAGGATACACTCCTCGGGTATAAAATTTTCAAGAGCAATAAGAGAAGGTATAAAAAAAGGAGCCGTAACCGTTGTTATATCGCCCGACTCTGTTAATAAAGAAACTTATAAAAAGATAAAAAGAACCGATAAATCAAATAACGTCTGGGATAATATAAAACATTACAGAAAAGGGCTTAAAGAAGAATTTGCTCCGCTTGTAAAAGTAAAATACATAATAATTCCGGGCATAAACGATACTTTTGAAGAAATAACGGAGTTTTTAAATAAAATTAAATCACTTGATATAAAAAGCATAATAGTTGATGTTGAATACACTTATGCAAATCAAAACATACAGCATATATCGCCCCATGTGTATATGTTAATGGATTATATGGAAAATTTTGCAAAAGAAAATAATATAAACTTTGCACTTTATGATTCTGCAATATATGCACAGCAGCAAAGAAATTTAGAAAAAACAAAAGAAATTAACTCAAAAAATATCGAAGAAATAAAACAACAAAATGTAAATAAGAATATAAAATATTGCTGACTTATGATAAAATTTTTATAAGTTATGGAGTAAAGACATGATAAGTACAAAAGATGTGGAACATGTGGCGAAGCTCGCCAGACTTGAATTAACCGAAGAAGAAACCGAAAAATATTCAAAACAGCTTGGTGAGATATTAAAATACGTAGAACAAATGAATGAAGTGGATACAACAGGCATAGAGCCTATGCCTCATGCACTTCCCGTATATAATGTAATGCGTGAAGATGAAGTTAAATACGAACAGACAAAAGAAGAATTAATGGCGAATGCGCCTTATGAAGAGAACGGATTTTTCAGAGTCCCGAAAATAAACTGATAGATTGAGGAATTAATGAGCACAAAATACATATTTGTAACAGGCGGAGTAGTATCATCATTAGGAAAAGGAATAGTAGCTGCGTCTTTGGGCAGATTATTAAAAGCAAGAGGGTTTAGCGTAGTAATACAGAAATTTGACCCTTATATAAACGTCGACCCCGGAACAATGAGTCCTTTTCAGCACGGAGAAGTATTTGTAACGGATGACGGTGCTGAAACAGACCTTGATTTAGGCCACTATGAAAGATTTACCGATACAAACCTCGGACAAATAAATAACGTAACCTCGGGCAGTATATACCAAACGGTAATTAATAAAGAACGTCACGGAGATTATTTAGGGGCAACCGTTCAAACAATTCCTCATATAACAAACGAAATAAAATCAAGAATAAAAAAAGCTACACAGCAGTTTAAACCCGATTTTATAATAGCTGAAATCGGCGGAACCATAGGTGATATAGAGAGCTTGCCATTTATTGAAGCAATAAGACAATTCCGTTCGGAAACGGGATTCGGCAACAGTTTATCAATACATGTAACATTGCTTCCGTACCTGCCGACATCGGGAGAATTAAAAACAAAACCCTCGCAGCACAGCGTAACAAATTTAAGAAGTTTAGGCATTCAACCCGAAATTCTTGTTTGCAGAACCGCAAAACCGATACCGAAAAAGGAAAAAGAAAAATTGGCATTGTTTTGCTCTGTACCCAAAGATGCAGTTATTGAATGCAGGGATATGAAAAGCATATATGAAGTTCCGCTTGCGCTAGAAGAACAAAATATGGCAGCAGTAGTTCTTCAAAGATTATTTATGCAGGATGTAAAACCAAATTTAGAATCTTGGAAAAATCTTGTTTATAAAATAAAAAATCCCGAAAAAACAATAAAAATTGCAATTGCGGGCAAATATACAAAACTGTCTGACGCATATATATCGGTAGTTGAATCATTAAAACACGCAGGATATAATCATAATGCGCAAATCGATATAAAATGGATAAACTCGGAAGACTGCCTTGAATATGAAAAAGCAAAAGAAGCACTTGCTGATGTAGACGGGCTTGTAGTTCCGGGCGGTTTCGGCATAAGAGGCATAGAGGGAAAACTAAACGTAATAAGATATGCAAGAGAAAATAATCTGCCGTTCTTAGGGTTGTGCCTTGGTATGCAGTGTGCGGTTATTGAATATGCAAGGAATGTTGTGGGTTTAAAAGACGCAAATTCAATGGAATTTAATGAAAATACCCCGTATCCCGTTATAGATTTAATGACGGAACAAAAAAACGTAGAGGGTTACGGCGGAACAATGAGATTGGGCAAATTTGAATGCCGTATTCAAAAAGGAACAAAAGCAGAAAAAGCATACGGAACGGACGTAATATTTGAACGCCATCGCCACAGATATGAAGTAAATAACGAATACCGCAAACAAATATCAGACGCAGGATTAGTATTTTCAGGTCTGTCACCCGACGGAATGCTGTGCGAAATGGTAGAACTTCCGCAGAATGATTGGTTTGTAGCATGCCAGTTCCACCCCGAATTCAAATCACGTCCCGAACATCCTCATCCGTTATTTGCAGGATTAATCAATGCAGCAAACAAAAGGGTTGAAGTAAAAAACAAAGAACTTACAAAAGTTTAAATAAAGAAACAATATAAAACAAAAATTTACAACCATTTACACAGTTTCGTAAATTTTCTTTCAAGACAATGTCAGAGCGAGGACTGTTTGACGACCGTTAGGTCGGAGTTCCGCGGCTCAAGTCGCAGATAGAAAATTAGAAACGTAGTATAAGGTTTTAAATTTTTGTTTTTTAATTGTTTTTTAATATAAAAGAAATCAATCAATAATAAGGCTCTTTAAAAACTTATAAACAATTTCAAGTTTTTGACTATTTTCGGATAAAAGGTCAATATAAGTTTTAATTTCTTTTAAAAGTTCTTCATTTGACTTCAAATGTCCGACGGCGAAAA
>CANQZO010000020.1 GCA_947628355.1 Candidatus Gastranaerophilales bacterium
CAATAAATTTAAAATGCTGACAACTCCCGATGAAAGCTACCACGGAATAATATATACAGAGGCGTTCAAAAACGCGGCATACATAGCAAAATGCAGAACTCATTTAATAAGAGATTTAGGCTGCTGTATGAGTCCTTTTAACGCTTATTTAACGATGTTAGGACTTGAAACATTGCATGTTAGAATGGACAGACACTGCGAAAATGCACTAAAACTGACCGAACACTTACAAAATCATCCGCATATAAATTTTGTTACATACCCGCTCTTAAAAAGCAGTAAAGATTATGAACTTGCTAAAAAATATTTACCAAAAGGTGCTTCTTCATTGATAGGTTTTGGAGTAGACGGCGACGGAACAAAATTTATAGAGGCATTAAAATTATTTATTCATGCAACTAATCTGGGTGATGTACGCTCTATTATTACATATCCCGCAGGAACAACCCACAGACAGCTCACTGATGAGCAAAAAATTCAAGCGGGAATTACTAATGATTATATGCGCGCTTCTGTCGGACTTGAGAATATTGACGATATTATAGAAGACATAGATAGTGCAATAGAAATATCGAGAAAATGAGCAATGTAGGAATTGTTAAAACTCAATATTATACAATAGATGAAAATATTGAACTTGAAAGCGGAGTTGAATTTTCACCCGTCACCGTTGCTTATGAAACATACGGAACTCTTAACGAAAATGCAGATAACGCAATATTAATAATTCATGCCTTGACAGGCGACGCTCACGCCGCAGGATATAGAAGCGAAGATGATAAGAAAGCAGGCTGGTGGGATGAGTTAATAGGTCCTGATAAGCCGTTTGATACCAATAAGTATTTTGTAGTCTGCACAAATATTTTCGGAGGCTGCAGCGGGACAACAGGTCCCTCAAGCATTAATCATAATACGGGAAAGCCTTACGGAATATCATTCCCCGTATTTACTATTGAAGATACAATAAAAATTCAAAAGAAAGTTCTCGATTATCTCGGAGTTAAAAGTTTGTATTCCGTTGCAGGCGGTTCAATGGGCGGTATGCAGGCAATGCAGTTTTCAATTACATATCCGGATTTTGTAAAATCAGCAATATTAATTGCAACCACATCTAAATTATCACCGCAGGCAATAGCCTTTAACGCAGTCGGAAGAAACTCTATAATTTCAGACCCCGCTTGGAATAACGGCGATTATTATGATAAAGAAATTAAACCCGACAGAGGTTTATCTATTGCCAGAATGATAGGTCATATTACCTACCTTTGCGAAGAAGCCATGTATAATAAATTCGGAAGAAGACTGCAAAATAAAGAACATTATGATTTTAATTTTGATATAGATTTTCAAGTGGAGAGTTATTTAAAGCACCAAGGACAGATTTTCGTCGACAGATTTGACGCAAACAGCTATCTGTACATAACTAAAGCTGTTGATTATTTTGACCTTGAAAACAAATACGGCTCGCTTGAAAATGCCTTTAAACTCACGAAATCAAAGTTCCTTATTATTTCTTTTGACTCCGATTGGCTGTTTCCCTCATCACAGGCAAAAGAAATCGTAAATGCTTTAATGCGGTTAAACAAAGATGTTTCATACTGCGAAATAAAATCACCCTGCGGGCATGACGCATTTTTGCTTGAATATGACGTTCAAAGCAAAATAATCGGAAGTTTTCTAAACAATCATATTAAAGGAGATAATAATGGATAATCACTACACACAATCAAAAGGACTCCATGTAAATTATTCATTAATATCCGACATGATAGAAAACGGCGCAAAGGTTTTAGATTTAGGCTGCGGAGACGGTTATTTGCTTGAGCTGTTGAAAAGAAGTAAAAATATAATAGGGAGCGGGATTGAAATATCTCAAGAACAGGTAATATCCTGCCTTGAAAAAGGTTTATCCGTAATTCAAGGGGATATTGATGCGGGTTTAAAACAATTTACGGATAAATCTTATGACTATGTAATTTTAAATCAAACCTTGCAGTCTGTATGCAATCCCGAATTTGTTTTAGATGAAATGCTGAGAGTAGGGAAAAAATGTATTGTTAGTTTTCCTAATTTTGCATATTGGAGAATAAGATTCAGATTTTTCTTCACGGGTAATATGCCCAAATCAAAAGTATTACCGTTTGAATGGTACAATACTCCCAATATTCATCTTTTAACAATTAAAGACTTTTTTGAATATTCGCAAATACATAACATAAAAATACTTCAAGGAATTTATACAACAAGAGCAACTGTTCGCAAAGGCATACAATACAATATTTTCTCTAATCTGCTTGCGGAAGAAGCAATATTTATCATCGCAAATGAAGGTTAATTTTTCGGATAACGATTAATAACAAAATCAATATCCTTGTCGCCTCTGCCCGATAAATTAACTAAAATATTTTTATTTTCTGCTTCTTTTGATAATTTAAACGCATAAGCAAGTGCATGCGAGCTTTCAAGCGCAGGGATTATTCCCTCCAGTTCGGATAACTCATAAAAGGCATTTATGGCTTCATTATCATTAACCGTAACATATTTAACTCTGCCTATATCGTTTAAATAACAATGTTTAGGTCCGACTCCCGGGTAATCGAGTCCGCTTGCCACACTGTATGCATTTAAAATATTCCCGTTTTTATCTTGAAGCAGTTTACATTTAAACCCGTGTAATATTCCGTCTTTTCCGAAAGTAATACTTGCCGCATTTTCCCCTGCACGTTCACCTTTTCCCAATGGTTCAACTCCGTATATTTCAACAGACTCATCATTTAAAAATCCGTTAAATAATCCTATAGAATTTGAACCTCCGCCAACGCAAGCTATAATCGCATCAGGTAATACTCCTTTTTGTTCAACAAATTGGCGTCGTGCTTCTTTTCCTACAATTGACTGAAAATACTCTACAATCATTGGGAAAGGATGAGGACCTACAACTGAACCTATTGCATACATTACATTTTTGTAGTCATTTATATATGCTTTAAATGCTTCATCAACTGCCTCTTTCAGCGTTCCCGCCCCGCTTTTTACGGATATTACTTTTGCTTTTAATATCTTCATTCTATCAACATTCGGTTTCTCTTTTTGAATATCCGTTTCGCCCATATATATATCACATTCAAGTCCCAATAAAGCCGCCGCTGTAGCAAGAGCTACACCATGCTGACCTGCACCTGTCTCCGCTATTACTTTTTTCTTGCCCATTCTTTTTGCAAGCATTACTTCACCAAGACAGTGGTTTATTTTATGAGCCCCCGTATGATTTAAATCTTCCCGCTTTAAATATATGTTGTTTTTGTATTTCTTTGAAAGATTTTCGGCATAATATACGGGACTCGGACGGCCTACATAGTTTGTTAATAAATAATTTAACTTATTATTGAACTCTATATCTTCTTTAGCTTCTATAAACGCTTTTTCTATTCTGTTAAATTCCTGCTTTAATTCATCAGAAATATACTGACCGCCATAATTGCCAAAATATCCGTTTTTATCGGGTAATATGTTTTTTTCCATTATTATTCTCCTTATTAAAATGCTTATATACGATTGAATTTTTATCTTTTAAGATTTTAGCTCCGCGGGTAATTTTACATAAACTGACATTCAGCTGTTTTGCTATATCACGCTGAGTTAACCCCTCTGACAACATGGATAAAATTCGCCATCGCTTTGATAATAAGGATATTTCATCTTTCGTAAATATTTCATCAAAAAGTTTTTCAACTTCCCTTTTTGATTTCATTTTTATAATAATTTTTGACAATTCTTCAAGTTCACTCATTTTATTTTTGTTTCTATTTATAGAAACAAGTATAATAAATTTTTAAAATCTTGTCAATTAATAAATATCACTTAAATTGCATATTAAATATTTTATTTATAAAATAAAGAAAGAAATGAAAGGATTTGACAATGCAAATAATACCTATAAATGCAATTATATATAATCAGGAAAAAGTAAATATGAAAGATGTAATTGCACCTCCTTATGACGTTATAAATGAAGAATATCAAAGTGACCTCTATAACAGAAGTGAATATAACATAATAAGGTTAATACTCTCAAGAGCAAAAGACAGATACGCTGACGCAAAAGAAAATTTTGAAAAATGGCAGGATGAGGGTGTATTACAAAAAACAAAAAAGCCTGCAATATTTTATATTATTCAAAAATATACTGCCGAAAACGGCAGACATATTGAGCGCAGAGGTTTTATTGCCTGCAATGAAATACAAGATTTTTCTCTTAAAAATATTTTGCCTCACGAATATACAATGAGCGGACCAAAGCAGGACAGGTTAAATTTAGTGACTGCAACAGGCGCTTTTTTCTCGCAAATATTTATGGTTTATAACGATGAACAAAAATTGCTGGAGAAAAAAGTTTTTTCAAAATATGAAGCCTCAACACCTTTTATTGATGTAAATGATGATAACGGGGTAGAAAATATTGTATGGATTATTGATGACGAACAAGACATTAATATTATTCAAGAGGTAATGAAGGATAAAAAACTGTTAATAGCTGACGGGCATCACAGGTATGAAACATCAATGAATTATTCAAAATTACACCCCGATAATGAATATGCAAAATATGTAATGAGCTATTTTACAAATGCTTCGGATGAAAATCTTGTTATTTATCCTACTCACAGAATTATAGAAAAATATTTTGAACCTGGTGAAATTTTAAACTGCGTTAAAAAATACTATGATATTGAAATTCTAAAATCTAAAGAAGAATTTTTAAATAAAATAGAGCAAGAAAATAAAAACCAAATAACAACAGGTTTAATTCTAAAAAATGACGAAAACTATTACGTTTTAAAATTAAAATCCGGAGTCGAAAAAACAATACAACAGCCAAAAGAACTTCAAGAGCTTGATTTAACAGTTTTGCATGAACTTATTTTAAAAAAAGAACTTGGATATTCACAGGAAGAACTTATGGCTCAAGACGGAATAAAATACGAGAAGCAGGAAAAAACTGCATTTAATTCGGTTAAAAAGAATGCAAGCGCCTGCTTTATTATGGCATATCCTAAAATGAGCGATATTCTTAAAATATCATCGGCGGGCTACAGAATGCCTCAAAAATCAACATATTTTTATCCCAAACTGCTTTCCGGAATTGTAATAAATAAATTAACATAAAATTTTCTAAAGTTTTAAAAATTTGTGCCGATAATACATATATACAATTAGGAATGTTTAATATGGAAATCAACAAAAACGAATTTGTAAAACAAATTCATCAATGTAATGCAGATAATTGCAGTAAAAATAACACCCAAAAACATATCGGCGAAATAAACGGTAAAGCAAGCTCACTTGAGGCTATGTCTTCATACGGAAAAGCACAAATCGGATTGAGTTTTTGCGGAAACTTAAACTCAAAAAGAGAAGCGCTTTGTGAAAAAATTAATCGATTAACAAGCAAATATGAAGCCGAATGGAGCGGGAGCGAAGACGGTAAAAATGATTTTATATCTGCTTTAATATCATTAAAAGACACTGTTTCAGATATTTTTGATGAAGATGTTATTGACAGTTTAACAAATTGTTATCTGCTAAATACATATACCGGTGATACTCTTGTTAAATTATTAGATAAAACAAGATATCCGAAAATTTCCGAAAAAGATTTAATTAAAATTTTTGAATACACAACAGCAAATAATAATGATGTTCTTAATAAATTGCTTGATTGTCAAGAAACAAACGGAGAATATAGATTTGGAGGTAATATATTAGCAGTTATAGTGCAAAGTTACACTCCCGAAAAAAGTGAAATATTAGAAACTTTACTTAATGAAAAAGTTGAAAATAATCATTACAGATTTAATGAAAATGAAATTTACACTTTATACAGAAGAACTACACCTGAAACAAAACAGGTGCTTGAAAAATTAATTGCTGATACTAATCCAAACGGTATGTATAGATTTACGGAAGACGACATAGGTCTGATAATGCTATCCGTAAATCCGAAAAATGTAGACTTCGCTTTAGCAGTTATCGAAAGTAAAGGCGCAGATAATAAATACAGATTGTCAAAAAATATGCTTGTTAGTTTGTTTACTAATGAGGGCCACGAATTATTAGACAGTGAATTATTAAAAAATTACACTCAGACTGATATTCAAAATGCACAAAAAAGACTTGATGAACAAGAAGCAATTATGTTTAAAAATCCTCAACTTTATGTAAACGGATTATTTGACTCTAACAAACAAATGCAGAATGAAATATCATGGTTTTTAAGTAAAAATTTTGTTTCATTAATGATTTTTTCACTAATATATAGCAAAGAAGATATTAACAATTTAATGGGTATGCGATTTAATGATGCCGAAGACTATCTAAATAAATTAAAAATAATAAATCAAAAAAACGGACTAAATTTATTAAAAGATTTAATATCGTCTAAAGATAAAGACGGAAAACCTTTTAATTCATCGACGAAAATTGCATTTATAGACATTCTTAGCTGCTATTTTAATAATAATATTGACACTTCCTTAATAAGTGAAATGATTAAAAATGAAAGAGTTGATGTTGAAGAAATAGAAACTGATTTGCTCAGTAAAATACTTGAAAAATGCGGTTTATCAGAAGAAGAATTAAACAAAATTTCATTAGAAGACCTTAAAAAGTGGGATATTCGGTATATTCATTTTCTTGCTCAAGAAGTAAATTCATCAAAAGAGTTAAAAGATTTAATAAAAGCCGCTTGTTTGTTAAACATTAAAGATTATATTTCTGATGAAACAAATCCGTATGGATTAGTCAATAAAAAAACTCAAACGGCATATACACAAGCGGGAATAGACTATAACAAATGGTTAAATCCCAACCCTGCATATAATAAACATTTTGAAGCAATTAATAAAAACACTCAGCAGCTCAAGCAAATATGCGAACAATTAGCGGAGGATATAGAAACACTTAGAAAAACTCCGGCTAAATCATTTGTAGATAAACAACTTTCCAAATATATTTTTGATAACGAATTTTATATTCCGAATGAAAATTATACAAGCAAAGCAAAATTAGCTGAGTTTTTATCAAGTATAATAAAACAATTAGACCCGGTTTTTAAACGGGCGGAAATGAATATTGATAATCCTCAAAAATCAAACAATGCAAGAAATACGCTGACAATAAAAGCTCATTTACTGGAGCACTATGAAAGTGCACTGCAGGCGGATGAGAATAATAAAAAAGCTAAAGCTATGAATTTAACAATTAAAATGTGGGATAGATTTCCGCAAAAAGATTTATTCCAAGGAAATTACTCTACGTGCTGCATAGGAATGGGGAGAGGCAACGGTTCGGCAATGACTCATTACCTGCTTAATACCGCATTTAATATGATAGAATTAGTTGATAATAATACAGGTAAACCTATCGGAAACGCATTATGCTACTTTGTAACAGATAAAAACGGCAAACCCGCTTTCGTAATTGATAATATAGAAATTAAAAATTCCGAAATCCCCTCTGAAGAAGCAGGAATAAAATTAAGAAATTCAATAACTGAATATGCTTCAAGTTTTGTAAAAGATGTAACCGGTAATAACGATATTCCTATCTACATGTCAAGCAAATATAACGATGTTCCCTGCAAAGACTTAAAACCTGTTACTGAAGAATTTTGTTTACTCGGAGATACAGACTGCAAAGAAATATATATGGACGCATATCTTGGCTGGACAGATAAAGACGACTACAAGAAATCTCTTAATTTATTACAGCTTAAATAATAAAGTTATTTATTAAATTTTCTCATTTTTATCCGCGGCAATTATGTCCATCACCGTGGTGATGACAATGTTTGTGGTCACTTCCCTCACCGGCGCATGAGTTCATTCCTGTTTCAAGAGTATTAGATAAGTATTTCTCAATTACTTCTCTAATCGGTAATTCGGGACACCCAGAAATTACTTCAATACCGTTTTGCATAAATGACATTAAGGGTCCTGAGCCCATTCCTCCTGCTAATACCTTGCTTACACCTTGTTGTGCTATCCAATTTGTACTATGACAAGATATTCCTTCTTCCGGTACTTTTTCTTCAATATTTAATATTTCTTGTGTATTCGGATTTACTTCAGCGATTGTAAATGAATCACAATGACCAAAATGCCCGCATAACCTGCCCTCGCTTGTAGGAATACATATTTTCATAAATTTATCTCCTTTAATTTTCAATATTGCAATTTTATCACATTTTTTACGGAATGCTGTTGATTAATATAAGTTTAAGACAAAATAATATATAATAAAACAGTAATTTTACATAAATCATTATTTTTTTAAAGTAACAGTCCGTTTGATAATCTTCAACAGTAAATTTTATTTCTAATAGCAAAAAGTTTTATGTTTACTTTTTCAATAAACATGCAAATTAATCTTAATTCATTACAATATAATAGAAATTTATTTTTTACTTCATTAAAAAATATTCAACAAAGTTCAAAAGATTGGGATAAATTTTATGCGACAAATATACCCTCCAGTTTGGAGTTGCATCCTGTAATTTTCAGTTATATAAATCCGGATGATAAAATTTTAGATGTAGGTATGGGATTTGGTAAAACTATTTTTGATTTGTCAAAAAAAGGTTTTAGATATTTGTCAGGAGTTGACACAAATCAATCAGGAATTGATTTTGCTGAAGAAGCTATCAAAAAATTTAAATTAAAAGGGCAGTTTAACTTAAAAAATGCAAATGCTCAAAATTTACCGTTTAAGAATAAATCTCAAAATGCAGTAATAACGCAGGCATTTTGGACAACTATAGTTGATAGCAATGCCCGAAATGATGTTATACGTGAAATTAACAGAGTACTGAAAAATAACGGTATTTTATATATTGCAGATTTCGGACAAACCCCGCAAATTCCAAAATATAAAAACCGTTATGAAATAGGAAAGATTAAAGGATATGATTTTGGAACTTTTGAGGTTATAAATGAAAAAACGGGCGAATTAGAATATCTTGCACATCATTATACAAAAAGCGAGTTTTCAAAGTTGTTGGCAGATGCCGGTTTTAAAATAGAAAATTATTTAATAAAACCGGTTCAAACACGTTCAGGAAACACAATAAACGGACATATTATTGTTGCAAGAAAAGTTGCTGATTGCTGTTAATAATTATAACGAGACAGTTTAAATGAACACATTGTTTGATTATTGGAATTATTTAGTTATTGCCAAAAGACACTTAGTTTGATTATTTGAATCACTTAGTTTGAGTATGGTGGGACGGAAGGATTCGAACCGCACATATTCTATTTATTGATACGACTGATTTTCAGCCTTTGCACATTATATTAACTCTTTTTTAATCAGATTTCAAGTGGTTTTGCTTGTCCGAAACAGGACAATTTATGAAATGCAGACAATATTTGAATTTAAGGGCTAAAAATCAAAAAATTGTACCGCCCAAACCCTTAATTCTTCGTCCCGTTTTTATAACATTTTTTCTTCATTGAAACAATGTCTTTGCCAAACTTGATCAATTTCATTAAACCATACAACCCAAGTAGAATCTTTATAAACTCGTAATTCTTTGTATTTTTCATGACAAATGTAACTCGGTTCTCTTATAACTTTTATAACCCAAATCAACATTTCATTTCTGCAATTTAATTTTTCAAGAAGCATATTTTTATCAATACATAGAAAATTTTGTTGTTCTACCCAAGGTCTCCCTATATTAAAGTATTTAGCAATTAATTCATTATCTTTGTTGGCATATTTGTCACCATCACCATCTGAAATATTAAGTAATTCTCTAATATATTTTGATGGAAGTTCGTAATATACATCATCGCCTTCTGCATAATTAGCTGTACACTTCTCTACACATTTAATTAAATTATATTGAATTATTTTGTTATTAAGAATGGAATTATGTGTCAGCTTATCATAACAACTTCTTTTCCAACTCATTTGGCAAATTTCTTTAGGGGTAATATAGCAATCAGATAATGTTTGGCTATAAATATCGTTAGGATACAATAAATCTCGACATAATTCTTTTCTATGATTTTCAATATCTTTTATAAATATAGAAAATGATTCTTTAGAAATAATCAAAGAATTTAAAAATAAACAAGTTTCCGTTTTTAATTTTGGTTCTCTAATCAAATTAAACGAGTATAGACATAACCATTGTTTATTATTTTCTAGTAAAGGTGTATAATCCCTAATTTCAATCCAGTTTTCAAAAATAGGAATGGGAGCATCATTAATCCATTTTATTATTCCCTCTTTTGAATTTTCTATATGTGGAATTATTGGTGATAAATTTTCAGGAATATACCACTCTTGAGCCAACATTTCCTCTTCAATATTAATATTATAAATTTCTTGAGCAGGATTTATTAAGTCTGAAACTAGTAAGCTATAGTCATCAATTTTTTCAATATCATAATCATTTCGTGGTGTAATAATATCACTCAAATATCCATATATTTCATGTTTGAAGCACCATATATATTTTTCACACAATGTCATAATTCTGCTTTTTGAACCATGATCTGCTGGATAGCAAACACCTTTTATCCCACTATCTGCTTTATCTATATCTTCATTCCACCCATTCTGTTTTAAATATGCATATGCCGCACCAAGCACAAATTGGTCTGAACGTATACTATCAAGATTTAAATCTTTTGAAATTTGTTTTAATAATTTTGTTGCTTCATTATTATAATGTTCGTATGGATTTACATTTTCTGGTTTACTGTTAATAACTTTATCTATATGTTCATTTAAAGCCTTTATTTCCTCTTCTGAGAGTTGTTTGTTTATAACAATTTTGATATCTTCATATTTTTTTCTTTGATTTATTAAATATTCTTTTAATGTTATTAATTTTTCTTTATCTAATGGATTTAATTTCGGATATTCTTCAAGTATCTTTTTAATTTCTTCTTCATCAAAATCATAATAATATTCTGGAAGTTTTCTATTACCCCATTTACAATCTTTTTCAAAAAATAAATGACTTATATTATCACAAAGGACATAACGAGATAGGTCGTAAGTAATTGGTTCGAAACCGCTCATTCTACTCCCTTTTATTCCATCCTTATCAATCTGTATATCTCCGTTGCTTACGAATGGTGGTATACATAGTGAAAGTTCCTCTTCTGATATTAATTTATTTACAAACAAATATTGAGCAATGCATCTAGCATATTGCCTGATTGCAATATTATTTATTGATAATTTTTTTAAAGGTTGAAATATATTTTCGAATATAAAAACTTTTAAAAATTTTAGTACTTCAATATTAGAAGACTTTGAATATGATAATCCCATGGCAATTGCTAGTAATTCTTCTTTCATTTGCGGATCATTAGTTGATTTAAATGTTAAATCAAATAATTTTATAAACTCATTTGGCAATAACAGAGCCCATTTCATTAATTCTTTTCTATACTCTTTCCTTTTGATATTATCAATGTTTGTTAAAGCCCAAGCATATATGATAGGTAATCCATCAAATGAATCATTTTCTGTTAATTGGTATATTCTGGTATCAAGTTCACTTGATATTTCACAAGTCCATTTCTGCTCTTCACTATCCCTCAACCATTTTTGAATAGACCACATAAGGTCACGTTGCATTGGTAATTCAAATTTACTTAAAAATTCGTGCAATAATATGCCACCTAAAGGATGATGGGGAATACGTACAACTGGAAGAATTAATTCATTTAATGTCATTATTAAACAGGTAGCATTATGTCCCATAAATTTCAAAATACGCTCTTTATAATTTTGAGATACTTCTATTGTATTATTTGCTAATGCAAAAAAATCTAAACGAACAAGTGAATCGCAATTTAGATTTTCCCTAAAATATGGTATGTCTGAAATTAACAGATTCTTTTTCTCTAATAATAGTGCGGAGTATATTGATAAACTATCTTCTGCTTCTATCCCAGTTTGCGAAAATTCTGTCTCCAAAGGATTATCATATTTTTCTATTAGATGAACAGCTAAAGTATAATCGAAAAATGGTTGAATACCTTTCATATAAAAAACAGTTTTAGGCGATAATAATGTTTTAGAATGTTCTATATATCTTTGAATAAAACCATTATTTTCAAGAAAATCTAATATTGTTATTATGTCAGATTTTTCTAACAAAGACAGATTTTTGTCATCTAATAATATTTTAGTTAGTTCGTTCTCATATATAACCGTATTTTTTGTAAAGTATTCAGACAATACTGATAAAATATTGAAAATTATATTATTTGATACAGAAAATTTTGGATATATCTTGCAAAATTCTTCTTCGATGTTTTTTAGTTTCTGGCATATTAAATTTGATATAGTATAAAGTTTATTTTCGATACCATTAATTTTTTGATTTTTGTATAAATCACAAAATAATTTTAACGACAGAGGGGTTCTTAAAACCCATTTTATCAGATCTGGATTTTCTATTTGAATATTGTAGGCATTAGTATATGATTCAAATAATTGATGAGTTGGAGTATCACCATTTTCACTTATATAAAATATTTTTTTGTTTAGATCATCTTGATAATCAATTTGATTTGTTACATTGTACCTCGAACTAAATACAAACTTTAACCGTGAATATTTTTCTCCAATAATATTTGCTTCATTTATTATATTTATCCAAAAATCATATGGTTTGACTTCATCTAATCCATCAATACAAATTATGATTTTTGATTTATACTTAGATTCAAATGAAATATTATTTATTTCATTTAATATACACAAAGATTCAAGTGCAGAAAAAATATCATCTTCTGACCAAATATCAGCCAAGTTTAGTGCTTTTATTAAAATGTCTTTCCAAGAAGCATTATTTGATACATTTTTAGATGTTATAAAAATAGGGATATTGTACTTTTCCTGTATACATTTATCAATAAAACCGGCTACACCATGTGTTTTCCCTGTCCCTGGAGAGCCTACGATCCATAAAATATGTTGAGTTAAAAGCAATTGACAACTTTTTCTTATTAAATCAAATTGAATATAATTATAATTTTTAACTATTTTTTCTAATTTACTATAATATGAATATGAACCATTATTACATACTTTAAATTCTTGCAAAAGATTACCAAAATCCAATTGTTTTATTTCTTCAATTGTGTAATTATTTCCATTCTCAGTTAAAATTAAAAGCTTATTACGTTCAAGAATATTTATATTATTTTTTATTGTCTCACTTGTTTTTTCAAATATATTATTTAATTCATCTGATACTTTGCACCATTGCTTTATTTCACTATATATACTTAGAATGTAGATATATTTATTTTTTATATTTTCTATGTCATTTATTATTTTTAATTTATTTATACCGATATAACTTTCTAATTTTTCAGATATTTGTCCTTCTGTATGCAAATCAGGAAAGTATTTATATTTTAACCAACTACCTTTTTCTTTATTAAAGCTTTCAATTAATGTATTATAATCAAAGTTTGATACTTTAAACCAATATTGATTCATATTGTAACATTCCGGATTTTGTAATTGATTTAAAATTTCATTATCGCCCCATAAGATAATTTCTAAATCTGGATAATTATTTTTAAAGTATTCTACTATGCTAATCCATTTTGAATATTCTGAGTTATGAATAGGCTTTCTATCCCTACCTATTTTAATATTTCCTAAATCTCTTGGAACACATACAATATATTTTTTTATGCTCGGTCGTAACTCCAATGCAGTTTTAATAGATATCTTTATCTGCTTAAATTGATTGTCTGTAATAGCGTTGGTAAACCATTTTGCTTGTAATCCAATAAAAGAGTTATCATTAAGTTTAGCATATGATTCAACGCCACCATCTCCGCCCGAACCATTTACAATTACAAATTCTTGTATGTTATCATAATGCTCTCTTTTACAATATCTTTCAAACATTTGGTTACAAAAAGCTTCAAAAGCTCTTGTATTTGATTCATTATGAGTTTGAAAATGTTGCCAATCCAATACCACTCTCCTTTACTCTATTATACAACAATCAAAAGTATATATTGATTTGATTAAGTTAATTATACTATTATTTTTTACTCTGTCCGTTTTTGACATAAAGATCTCATATGATTAAGATATGGATAACAAGCTGGAAGATTTTTTGAATAATAAGGATTGTTACTTTATTTACTACGCATGTGACGGGTTTTATAACGGCTCAGGCCCTGCTCCTAAAATTTCGTGCATTGTAATTTATGACAATAGTGAGTTGAATAAGGATAAAAAACGATTATAATACTTTTATTCTTCATCGTTGAAGAAATCTTCATCGAGTTTTTTAATTTCTATTTTTGTTTTGGTTTGTACACCAATATTATGTTTAATCATCAATCTTGTTAACTCTTCACCGTCAACAAGCCTTATAACTTT
>CANQZO010000021.1 GCA_947628355.1 Candidatus Gastranaerophilales bacterium
CCTGAGCTGCGGCTATTATTTCTCCGTCTTTTATTAGTGCTGCGGCACTATCGTGATAATATGCGCTTATTCCAAGTAAATATGTCATTTTTTCCTTGCCTAAAACTGATATTCATAATCAGTATTATTATTTTCGTATTTTTTCCAGTATGTTTGAATTTGAGGTTTTTTAAGTCTTAACCTGTCTCGTTTAACCAGTTTCATAATTAGCCCTGTCGGCATAACCGCAACAATATATCCGATTGCAAGTACAATTATTGCAAGATATTTACCCAGAAAATGCCCGACAGTATCTAAAATCCGCTTAAATTTTAGGGCAAATGCAGAGCTAATAAAGGATAATAAAGCTAATGAAATAAATAAAATCAGCACCCTTAATGCCCATATATCAACTCCGCGTTTATGCAATATAAATGCGGGTATCCACGGCAATAAGAACAAAGTCAGTGCAAATTTTTTTTCTTCCTTAATTTTCATTGTTTTCAGCCTAAATTATTGTATATATAAACGGAGATACAGGCGAAGTTCCTACTGCTATTAATAAAATTAATAATATTAAAAATAAAATAACAGGAACTATCCAATATGCTTTTTTACTCCATAAAAATTTAAAAATTTCCACTAAAAAGTTTTTTCTCTTCATTTTTTATCCTTTTCATTTATTAAATTTAGTAATTCTTGTGCTTCTTCATGTTCAGGCAGTAATTTCAATAAATCATCTAAATGCTCTTTAGCTTTTTCATAATCTTTTTGTTCATACTTGCATTTTGCAAGATTTAATAATACCTCCGTATTATTAGGAACAGCCAATTTTACCAAATTAAATAATAAATACGCATCATTAAATTGACCTAATTTCATATATACTAAAGCAAGTAAATTTGATATTTCGCTATCCGGAGATATTGCATAAGCATCTTCCAAAAGCTGTTTTGCATTTTCCCAGTTATTTTCATTATAGTAAATTCTTGCAAGATTATATAATACTTTTACGTCTTGAGCATTATTCTTTATCAATTCCGTTAAAATTTTCTTTGCGTTCTCTTTATTATTCATTGCCATGTAATTTAATGCCATACTTAATTGCATATATGGCGGAATATTTCCTTTGGCTATAATTTTATCGTATAACTCTTGAGCCTTTTTAAAATTTGACATTAAATGAAAATAATTTCCGTATTCAAAAATTATGTATATATTATCAGGTGCAATTTCAAGTGCTTTTTTAAAGTTTTCTTCCGCCCTGTCAAAAAATTTACGGGACAAATAAATAACACCTAAATCTTTATAAGCAAGGGCAAAATTAGGTTCCTGCTCTATTATTTTTTTAAATATTTCTTCTGCTTTATCAGTATCATCCGTCTTTGCACATAATAGTGCATATTCATATAACAAATCAGAACTTATATATCCCGAAGTAATTATATTGGCATAAATTACCTTTGCCGCTTGATACATTCTGCGTTTTGAATACAAAGAAGCTAAATGCAGTTTTAAAGGATAAGAATTCAAATTAAAAGTTATCAGTCTTTCAAGTATTTCGCATGCTTTATCAAACTCTCCCGCTTCATCATAAGCACATGCCAAATTATATTCATAATTCTCTTTATCGGGATATAAACTTAACAGTTCACTAAAAACATCTATCGCCGATTTAAAATTTTTTGATTTTAATAATGCCATTCCGTATAAGTTTAAATAATAGTCTTTTTTTTCTTTTTCAATTGTTAATTTTAAATAATTTACAGCTTTATCATACTTACCTTGAGAATAGTAAGTTGCCCCAAGGTTATACAATACTGAAGGCTGAGAATTATCTTTTTCAAAAGCCTTTTTAAAATATTCAATAGCAGTATCAGTATTATTTAGATTAAAATAAATATTTCCTATTTTATTAAAATATTTATATTCGTGAGGATTTATTTCAGAGGCTTTCAAAAGGCACTCTATCGCCTTATCGGGCTTCATTAACTCAACATAAGCACTTGATAAAATTTCGTATATTTGCTCGTCTTCACTGTTTACAGCCAGCATTTTATCTTCAAGTTCCAGAGCTTTTTGGAATTTCCTTTGCTTCATAAAACAGATACATAGTGTTTTATAAGCATCAATATACTCGCTGCGAAGCTCTAATACTTTAAGTAATAATTCTTCCGCTTGCTTTAATTTATTTTTTTCTATATAAATAGTTGCAAGATAATAAAGAGAAACTGCATCATCTTTATTCGTTTGAAGAATAGTTTTAAAGTTTTCTTCCGCCTCGTCAAAGCAGCCTAAATTAATATTGCAAAGCCCGAGTAATTTTTCTGTTTCATAGTCTCTTTGTATTTCTTTCGAATTTTCAATTATCAAGTTTTTTGCAGATTTGCAGTCTTTTAAATCTATTAACTTTAATATTTCACTATTATCCATAATCACTTGTATATTATAACAAATTACAATAAAAGAACAATAATTGAAAAAAACGTGATTTTATGTTCTAATAGTAAAGATTAAAAGGTTAGGGGAGATATGAAAATGACCGAAAGAACTTTTATAGCAATAAAGCCGGACGGAGTTAAAAGAAACCTCATAGGCAGAATAATTACAAGATTTGAAGAAAAAGGCTATAAAATTATCGGTTTAAAGTTATTATTACCGACTTTAGAGCATGCTGAAAAGCATTACGCGGAACATAAAGGTAAGCCGTTTTATCCTCGTTTAATAAAATATATAACATCAGGTCCGATTGTAGCAATGGTAATTGAAGGTCCTAATGTAATAGCGGAATCAAGAAAAATGATGGGGGCAACAAAACCCGAAAATGCCGATGCCGGAACTATCAGATTTGAGTATGCAGTAAGTCAAGAATTTAATATAATCCACGGTTCTGACAGCCCTCAAAGTGCCGAAAGAGAAATCGCAATATATTTCAAAGAAGATGAAATTTGTTCAAATTGGACTACCATGTTAGAGATGTTAATGAATGAAGAACAAAAATCATTTTAGTTTTGAGCTTTTAAAAGAAGATAAAAAAACACACGCAAGAGCCGGGATTTTCCATACTCCGCACGGAGATATTGAAACACCCATTTTCATGCCTGTCGGCACACATAGCGCCGTTAAAATGATGACTAAACACCACTTAGAAGAAACAAAAGCGCAAATTATTCTTGCAAATTCCTTTCATTTATTTTTACATCCCGGAAATAAATTAATTAAAGAATTCGGAGGACTGCATAAATGGATGAACTGGGAGAAACCTATATTGACTGATTCGGGCGGATTTCAAGTTTTTTCACTTGCGCACCTTAATAATATAACGGAGGACGGAGTAAAGTTTAAAGAACCTAAAACTGGGGATGAATACTACATAAACCCCGAAATTTCAATGGAAATCCAGCAGGATTTAGGTCCCGACATTGCTATGGCATTTGACCAGTGCGCGCCTTATCCTTGTGATTATGACTATGCCGTAAAAGCTATGGAGCGCACACACAGGTGGCTTGAAAGATGTTTTAAAGCGCATACAAGAGAGGATCAAGCATTATTTCCGATAGTTCAAGGCGCATTTTTTGATGATTTAAGACGTGAAAGTGCAAAGGTTATATCCACATACGACGCTATCGGTTACGCAATAGGCGGTGTAAGTGTAGGAGAACCGACAGAACTTAAAAATCATTTGGTAGAATTAACTGCTCCTCTGCTTCCGAACAATAAACCCCGATATCTTATGGGAGTAGGAACACCTATTGATTTGCTTGAAGGAGTTAAGCGCGGAGTAGATATGTTTGACTGCGTTCTTCCCACACGTAATGCCCGTCATGGTTCTTTTTTTACTTATGATGGCAGAAAAATTATTAAAAATAAACAATTTGAAAAAGATAACACTCCGCTTGACGCTAACTGCGACTGCTATGCATGCCAAAATCACTCTAAAGCATACATAAGACACCTCTACAGAATGGGGGAAGCAACGGCTGCTATCTTGCTTTCTATTCATAATACAAGATTTTTAATTAAATTTATTCACGATATGAGAGAAAGCATTTTAAATGACTCTTTTGAAGATTTTTATAAACAATATATCAACAAAATTTAAAAAAAGGCGCCTTACAATTTAAGACGCCTTTTATATTTTATTCTTCCGAATATTTTAACGTATCTATAATTGAAAGTATTGTCATAAAATTTTTAATTATAACTTTATAATTTGCATACTGCGTAACAGGCCTAAAAAACGGAACATCAAACCACGCTTTTTTTGAAGCAACCGCAATATTTACATATCCGTTCATAAACGACACGGACATATTAACTCCTACTTCATTCTTTTCATTACATAAAGTTACCATTCTGTTCATAAAAGCCGGTGTTAATAATGTTCTTGATTCTATCTGATCACTTGAGTATACATCAAAATAATTTTCAAATAACGGATCTTCCAAATTTACTTTTTTCAGTTTCTCGGTATTATTATTAGGAGATTGTTTGTCTTTTAATACAAGAGTCTGAGTAGTTATTGTTTTAGGACATTTAAAATTCAATATTATTCCGTTATACTTTTTTTTAGGCATACGAAAACCACTGTTCTTATTAGAATTCGGGAGCTCAATATGCCATAATTCCGTTTCGTATATATTTAAATCAATACCTTTATATTTACCCGTAATATGTTCATTAATATATGCAAAATTAAAGTTAGTAAATAGATTTAATTTATTAAAATAACTAATCATGTGAAGTAAGCTGTCAGCATTAGCATTAAAATCTAAATTTGCTTGTTCTTTTTTTTCTGATGCTTTTAATTTTCCAGCAGTTGACTTAAATGTCGGTTTAATTCCCATTTTAAAATCACCTGCATAAGATAAAATTTTAGGCAGTACAATAGCTCGTATTTTATTTTTATATATTTTCCCCGTTATAAATACAGCAATAACTACGGGAGCATAAGCTCCAATCATAATATTTAAGTTATATGTATCTAAAGCTATATATTTACAATAAATATAATTAAATATACAACCTGCAATAAAAAAACCAAATGCGATTATATATGCAGTTTGAACCATTTTCTTTCTTTGCGCTTCTAACGGCTTTACTTTAGGTTTTATTTCTTTCATGAATAATTCTTGGAACGGGGATAACTGTTTTTTCTTTTTAGTACCCTGTTTAACAGCACTTTCAGACATTCTAATTCTCCTCTACTTTATTATTTGTTAATGATGTTATAAAATCCAATCTTCCATAAATACCTTCTATTTCATCGATAATATTAACATAATTTGTTATATCGGAAGGATTTTTATCAAACGAAACTTCAAATAAATCATTATAGGAAATCATTTTTAAATTTATCATATTTTGCTCAAAAGAAAAGTATAATTTTCCATTTAGTTTAGTATATTTAATAATTTCCTTTATAACATCGGGAGTTAAAAAACTTTTTGCTTCATCCGGATTGTTAGAAAATGCTCTATATTCTTGATTAAATGTTTCATTTTCTATATCAATTTGCTCCAATGAATATTTAGGCGAATGAGAATTTATTACTATATCTGCTTTTTGGTAATTCGGATTGGATAAACTAATATATGCGCCATTGAATACAGTTACTGTCTTGCGGTGTTTCCTTGTTCCTACTCGCTTTTTTAATTTAATATTATAAATTGTTAATTTTGACCCGTTATATTCACCTGTTATACAATCATCACATTCACAATAGTTAAAATAAGGAAAAAGATTTAATGAGTGAATTATATTTTTAATTTCACGAGATATTAATCGTTTATCAACAACTTCCATATTGATAAATTTTAGAACTTTCGGAAGTATCTCTTTCTTTACTTTATTTTTATACATTTTTTTAACAAAGCCAGAGAAATAGATAAAAATAACAACCAATCCGACCAAAACACTCAATATAAATACTAACAAACTTTCACCAACCCCACACTTAAATGCTATAATTCCACAGAATATCAGATAAACTGTAGGCATAATTATGTTTGCCATTACTTTTGCAATAACTCTATGCTGTTCGTATTTTACAGTATGAATATATATTTCATTTTGAAAATAAGATTTAAAATCATTTAAAGTAACATCATTCATATAATTTTCCTATTGTTGTTATAAATAATTAATATAAAGGAGTTCTATAATGAAGAACTCCAATATATTTATAGTTATTTCTTAATACAATATGAGTTCTTACAGGAATTGACTTGCATTAACCGGCTGTTTGCTTGCAGCATCAGTTTCAAAGTAACTATAGTTTGCTACTTCACCCGCACATCCTCTAAATAAAGAACCGGGAAATATTTGTATTGAGTTTCTTAATTGAGTTAAAGCAGAGTTATAAAATCTTCTCGCAGAGGAAATATTTTCTTCCACTTCTTCATAAGTTTTCATTGCTTGAACCATTGTTGCATCAGACTTTAAAGTCGGGTAATTTTCTACGTTAACCATTAAAGCTCTTAATTGAGTATCAAGTTGTGCTTCAGCTTCAAATTTTGATTTTGAACCGAGAGAAGCCTTCATAGCTTGGGATCTTAACTCTGTTATTTTTTGGAATATTTCCGTTTCATGCTCCATAAATTTCTTTGCAATTGTAAGCATGTTTGGAATTAAGTCATAGCGTTTTCTCAATTGCACATCTATACCTGATAATGCTTCAAGCGCTGTGTTTTTATTCCTTACTACACTGACATACAAACTATAAAGAACGCTTATTACTATTAACACAACTAATGCTATTACTGCAAGTATTACTACCATTTGTGCTCCTCCTCCCATTAAAAAGAACATACTTGAATTAGACATTAAAGTCCTTTCTACATTTTAGTTATTACAGAATTTATAATACCATTTTTTTTTGAATTTTAAACATACAAACATACGATTTTTTATAAAATTTTTAATAACACTAATTACTAATACATTTTGCAATATTCTTGTAAACAGAGTTTAAAGATTATATAATTTTCATACGTTAAAATTAAAAAAAGAAGAATTTTAAAATTTTATGACTATTAAATACTGCCCTGAATGCGGTGCTAAAATTTCATCACAAGCAATCCAATGCCATTATTGCGGATATTATAATAATAATTTTCCGATTGGAATTGATAACAAATATAATGATTTCAAATGGGAAATTTCTGATACCCAAAGTGATTTCATTTTTCCTATGTCTTTGGAACAAAACAATGAATTTAATAAATTTTTTGGAACAGCGGAAAATCTTGAAAATCTTGCTCAAATAGCACCTTCTTTATATGAAGCAATTAAGTCTACGTTCAAAAATACCGAATATACTGTAGATTTAACAAAAGAAATACAACAAAAAATTAAAGACGGAACATACAAATTTATTATTGATAAATCAGGAAATATACTGGCTCAATTAAAAGATCAAAGCGGAAAGATTGTTCATAACTGCAGAATTTTAAAGGAAAATATACCTTTAAATTTATCGCCTGCCTTATGCAATTTGGCAATGCAGGTAACACTTGTCTCTATTGTAATAGAGATAAAAAAAGTTAAAGAACAAATTGCAAAATTAACAGAAAGTATACAAAAGGACAGATACGCGCTTGTGGATGCGGCTTTACAAAATTTACAACAAGCTGAAGTAATTCATGATGCAAGAGTAAGAGAAATGCTTTTAATAAATACTTTAAATTTAGTAGAAGAAGCAAAATGCAAGCTATTCTTATCTTATCCTGATGTAAATAATAAAGTTAATAAAAAAATAAATAATCCTTTTCATTCACAAACTAAAATTGATAAAAATAATCAAGATTTTTTTGAATGTTTATATAAAATTTTTCAGTCTGTTTATATCAAGACAAAAATATATTGCTGGTTAGGTGAACAAGAAGCAGCTAAATTATTATTACATCAATTTAATGAATTTTTAACTAAATATGAAATTAATAAACAATCTTTATTAAAAATAAATTCACAGACTAATGAAAATTGGGAACCATTTGAAAATTTAATTAACAATTTTGATGAAAGTATAGAACGTATAAGAACAAAGATTTTAGATATACCTAAAAATAATTTATTATTATTGCCGGAACCAAAGGAGTATAAATATGACTAAAAAGTGCAAAAAGTGCGGAAAAGAAATTCCCGAAAACAGTAATAATGATTTATGTGAATGCTGCAGCCGAGGTGATAAGAAAAAGAATCTATTGTCTGCTTTTCTTTGGGGAGTTGTCGGTGTAGCTGTTTTTGTTGCAACAAAAGGCAAAAGAAGACTATAGAATAAAAAAGCCCGCATTTGCGAGCTTTTTAATATAAAAAATAAAAATTATTGTCTTGTAACAAGGTCCATTTCTTCGGCAGAAGCATAAACGGCATGACATCCGCAATCAACGTGGATAACTTCACCCGTTACACCTGATGACAGGTCTGATAACAGATATAAAGCAGTTTTTCCGTCATCTTCCAAAGTTACATTTCTTTTTAAAGGAGCTTTTGCAACAGCAGCTTTAAGCATTTTACCAAAACCGTCAATACCCGAAGCCGCAAGAGTTTTAACCGCACCTGATGATAAGCAGTTAACTCTTATACCGTATTTACCTAAGTTTTCAGCCAAGTATCTTGCAGATGCTTCAAGCGCAGCTTTTGCAACACCCATTATATTATAATTTGCAACAACTTTTTCTCCGCCTAAATATGTTAAAGCTAAGATTGAGCCGCCGTCTTTCATTAAAGGCTGAGCATTTCTTGCTAATGAAACAAGAGAATATGCACTTACCCCCATTGCTAAATCCCAGCCTGCTTTTGAAGTATTAACAAATTCGCCCGTTAAATCTTCTCTGTTTGCATAAGCTACGGCATGAACAACAAAGTCAATTTTTCCGTATACTTTTTCAAGTTCTTTAAATACAGCCTGTACTTCTTCTTCTTTTGTAACATCGCAGGACATAATTACTTTCGCATTCATTGATTCAGCTATCGGGCGGACTCTTTTTTCCATTACCTCACCTGCATAAGTAAATGCAATTTCCGCACCTGCCTCAAATAATTGTTTTGCAATACCGTAAGCGATACCATGCGTATTTGATACACCAAAAATAACGCCTCGTTTACCTTCCATTAATTTCATATAATATCCCCTTTTTTTACTATGTATTAATTTTACAATTAATATTCCGCTTTTTCAATTATGTATCTTTTTTTGAACTTAATTTTTTATTATGAACAATTGATGATATAAATGCGGCAGAAACAATCACCAATCCTACTCCGCCTGTTATAACTTCGGGAATTTCAGCCCTTGTACTTATGTACATTATTACTGCAAGAAACCCGATTGCCCAGTGCGCGCCATGCTCCAAATACAAATACTGTTTTAATGTTTTCATATCCACCATAAATATGGTTAATGACCTTACAAACATAGCGCCTATAGCAAGACCGATTGATATTATAATTATATCTTTACTAATGGCAAATGAGCCCAAAACTCCGTCAAGCGAAAATGAAGCATCTATTAATTCCAAATATAAGAAACCTATAAATCCGAGCTTTGCCGTTCCGCCCATTATTGCAGCTTTTCGCTCCGCAATAAGCTCTAAAAAATTACTTACACTATCTATAACAAGATACAAAACAATCCCCGTAAAACCTGCCATTATAACAGATAATTTTTGTTCTTCGGGAATAAATTTCTGTAATACCATTAACGATATCATTGATAACACAACATCAATATATTTTATACAGTTTAACTTCAACATCGGAGCTTCTATACAGCTAATCCAGTGGCAATCTTTTTCTTTATTAAAGAAATACGAAAAGAATATCATCATTAAAAAAGCACCGCCGAAAGTCACTAAAGGAGCATGAACCTCATGAAGATAATAAGCATACTTATCAACATCATATAATGCAAGCATTGTTACCGCATATATAGTTAATCCCGAAAAAAGTGCAACAACAATTATAGGGAACAAAAATCTCATCCCAAAAACCGCAATTGCTATGCCCCAGGTTAAAAATCTGTGGCGCCATTTATCATCCATTTTTTCGAGTTTCATCGCATTAATTACAGCATTATCAAATGAGAGCGTAACTTCCAATATTGAAAGAAAAATAACAACAAACAAAGCAAGAAATCCGCTGCCTTGGTGGACATGCTCTGCCCAAAGATAACCCGCAATAAGCCCGACAATCGTTACAAACAATGAACCTTTAAAATATTTAAACATTATAATTTCCTTTTTCTTCATTATATAAAAAAATAGGATAAAGATGTCATATCTTTACCCTATTTTTTATTGTTTTGAAAAATTATTAGTCTTTAGCGTGGCCTGCAGTACCTAATACATCTCTCATTTTATGCATAACCATTTCTTTAACTGCTGTTCTTCCCGGTCCCATATATTCACGCGGGTCAAATTTTTCGGGATGTTCAATAAAGAATTCTCTTATTGTTGAAGTCATTGCTAATCTTAAATCGGTATCTATATTAATTTTAGCGACACCGTGTTTAGAAGCATAGTTAAGCATTTCTTCGGGAACGCCTTGAGCATCAGGCAAATTACCGCCGAATTTGTTGCATTTTTCAACAAATGCTTTCGGAACTGAAGATGAACCGTGTAATACTAACGGATAATCAAATCCTACAACATCATTAACTGCTTTTTTAATTTGAGCCAATCTTTCAAAATCAAGTTTAGCTTCGCCTTTAAATTTATAAGCACCGTGTGAAGTACCTATTGCAACTGCTAAAGAGTCGCAGCCCGTTTCTTTAACAAATCTTGCTGCTTCAGCGGGGTCTGTATATGTAGAATCAGCACTGTGAACTTTAACATCATCTTCAACGCCTGCTAATTTACCAAGCTCAGCTTCAACAGAAATACCTCTTTGATGAGCATATTCAACAACTTGTTTTGTTAATTTAATGTTTTCTTCAAGCGGGAATCTTGAACCGTCTATCATTACGGATGAGAAACCGCCATCTATACATGCTTTACAAATTTCAAAATCAGCACCGTGGTCTAAGTGAAGTGCAATCGGAACTGTTGTTGTAGCAAGTGCTGCTTCAACCAATTTAATTAAATATGTTTGATTAGCATATTTTCTTGCACCTGCAGAAACCTGCAAAATAATAGGCGACTGAGTTTCTTCTGCTGCTTCAGCAATACCTTGCAATATTTCCATATTGTTTACATTGTAAGCACCAATAGCATAACCGCCTTTAAGTGCTTTTTTGAACATTTCTCCGGTACCAACTAACTTTCTTTCGCTCATGTTTTTCTCCTCATATTTTACGAAATTACATTGTATAACTTACCTCAAAAAAAAAATCATTACAACAGTTAACAAATTTTGAATATCGGGTATTCTATATAAAGAGTATAATTGCAAGAATTAAAAAAAAATGTTACAATTTGAAGCAAAAGTCAAAGTGAATGGAGGACAAAATGTCAAAAGAAGACAGCTCAATCAGTTTTGGAGTCGGTTTACTGCTTGGTGTTGTAGGCGGTGTTATTGCTGCGGTTTTATATGCACCAAAATCAGGTGAAGAAACCAGAAAAGATGTTGAAAACGTTATTACAGACCTTGCACAAAAATACACTCCGGAAATTAAGGAGGCTAAAAGGCAGGCTTTAACATCTATTGACGTTATGAGATACCGTTTAGAACAGCAGTATAATAAAATCAACGAAACCATTAGAGCTAAACAAATAGCAAAAGCCAAACAAAAAGAAACTAATGATTTTGAATGTAACTAGGAGTTTTATATGTCAATTACACTCGAATGTATATTAGCTGTTTTATTTATCGTAATAATAATAGTTTTAGTCATTTTAACGGTAAATCTGGTAAGATTTCTGAAAGAAACGACGCTTACAATGACAAGTATCAGAGAACTTACCGATATGGCGAAAACCGAAATGAAACCGGCACTAAAATCAATAAACGAAGTATTATCAGCGGTAAATAACATGTCGAAAGCGACAAATAAACAGTTTGATACCGTAAAAAAAATATTAACAACACTGCTGGGCGCATCTTGCGTAGCATTCAGCAATGCAAAAAGCAAATGCGGTTTTTTCAGCGGGTTAATAAGCGGATTTAATTTATTCAGAAAAAAAAGGAGATAAAAAATGTCAGTAGGCAGATTTATAGCAGGTTTTGCAATAGGCAGCATAGTAGGCGGTTTAATTGGTGTTTTGCTTGCACCGCAATCAGGTGAAGAAACACGTGAAAAATTAGCCGATAAATCAAAAGAAATTTGTGAAAAAGCTCATGATGCAGTTTCGGAAATACAAACTAAAGCCGACGGAATTGTAAGTGATATGCAGACTAAAGGCGATGAGCTGATTTCTAAACTTCAAGAAGTAATTAACAAACATAAAAATACTGAAGAAGCATAAATTTCAAAATAAAAAATTAAAAAAGTCCGATAAATTTCGGGCTTTTTTTATTGCAATTGTTTTTCATTCATAAGATAATATTCTTGTAATAAGTAATAAAAAGAGGATTTTACAATGACAGAAACAACAGTATCCGAAGTAGTTTTAAAGGTAGATAAGTCAAACTTTGAAAAATACTCAATTAACGCTAAACAGGCAGTTGAAACAATAAAAGAACGTGCAGGGGTGCAAGGTCAATTTTTAAATTGGATTAAAGTATTACCCGAAAATCAATTAAATACTATCGATAATCTTTATGACATGGCAGAAAAAGCAAAAGATAATAAATATACCGATTTAGCAATTTTAGGTATAGGCGGGTCCCGTCATACAACCGAATCTTTAATAAGAATGATTGGAAAAGAATCTAATGTTCACTTTTATTCCTCTGTAGACGGTGAAAGTTTCAGAAGATTTATAAATACTCTGGATTTATCAAAAACACAATTTCTTGTAGTATCAAAATCGGGCGGAACAATAGAAACAACCGTTGCTTACGAAAATGCAAAAAAAGTAATGCAGGAATTTTTAGAACGTGAGGATGTTTCAGACAGATTTATTGCTATGACCGATGTATCTGCGGAAAAAAGCAATTTAAGAAGAATGGTAAATGCAGGTGATATAAAATTATCAGGCTTCGTTCATGATGATGTGGGCGGCAGATTTTCAATTTTTGACGATGCAACAATATTTACTCTTGCTTTTGCCGGAGTCCCAAAAGATGATGTAATAGCTATGTTAAACGCTTCACTTCAAGCTCAAAACGAATACTTAAGTGCTGATATTAACCACAATATTGCATTGCAACAAGCTATATTTAATGTTAATTCAAGATTAAACGGAAAACAAAAACACTTTATAGAATACTTTGGCGATGCATTTTTAGGTACTACTTTATGGGAAAAACAATTAAAAAATGAATCGTTAAAAGCAAGAATTTCTACCGATACAAATGTAGGTCCGGGGTATCTTCACTACAATGCCGAAGCCGATTTAGACAGCGCAAATACAGACTCTTTCTTTACTTTTGTATATGTAACTCCGCAGGAGAAAGTAACAAAAGCTGTATTAACCGGAGTTATAAGCGCATACTCAAATATGCACCCGGTATCTGTTGTTGAGTTAAAAGATTTATCTCTTACAACTCTTGCTAAATTTATTGAATTTAAACACTTTGAAACACTGTATACAGGAAACATATTAAGACAAATCGACGGAGATATAACTCCTAACGATTGTGCCCTTCCCGAAGTATTGCAGCCAAATGTTGAAATATATAAAAAAGAAGTAAGAAAAGCTATGGCACAATAGCATTTCATTACATACTAAAAAGAGGAAACAAATTGTTTCCTCTTTTTTTATATTTTTTGTTACTTTGTTTATTATGCTACTCCTTTGAATTTCGGTGTCGCTCTGTCTATTGATTCGCCTTCTGCATCTTCTATGGCTTCTAATTCTTTTTGTACCGATGTTACCATTGTATCTAATCTTTTTACCTGCATTTCTACAGTATTCTCTTTTA
>CANQZO010000022.1 GCA_947628355.1 Candidatus Gastranaerophilales bacterium
CCTGCAAGCACGGGAACTTTGTTTCTTTTTAATATGTCATTTATAACCTCATCGGCTCTATCTGAAAAATCAGCTGCGGTAAAAGGCTCTGTAATGCTTGCTATATTAATTAAATGATGTTTTATTCCGTCTTGTTCGCGCAATGCAGGCTTTGCACTGCCGATATTAAGCTCTTTATATATCTGTCTTGAATCAACGGATATTATTTCTCCGTTTATTTCTTTTGCAACTGCAACAGCCAGTTTACTCTTACCCGACGCGCTCGGCCCCGTTATTGCTATCAGTTTTTGTTTTTTCATTGTAATAACAGAATATCAAAAGTACGTAATAATTCAAATACATTGTCAATAATATTATTAAGATTACAAACCCTAAAGTCCCCGTACCTAAAAACAATGATATAAAATTAATTAAAACATACAATACAAATAAAACCAGCATCATTAAAATACAATCGTATAAGTTCAATATAAATGTTTTTACGGTTTTAAAAAGAGCCGAAAAGATGTTACATTCACAAAAAGACAAAACCGCAAAATACAAAACCCCGATAAAATCCAATATCATAACGGAAAACATCATCGAGAAAAACCATTTTAAGAAAACAAGTTTTTCAAAATCGGAAATTGAATTTACAACATTTAAAATACTGTCTTTATCACTTGCAGAGTAGAGATTGGATATTTTTTCAAAAAATTGAGGATAGCCAAAATATTTCATGCAAAAATAATAAACTACGTACATAAATACCGCAAATATAATAAAATAAAGCAATCCGCCAAATAGAGTTTTAATAAAGTTTTTCCCTACTCCGTCAAAAAACATTTTAAAATTTTTAATCGTCTTTGCCGCAATATCTTCCGGAGCATCATCTTCATTGAAATCTTCCACAGCAAGTTTATTTATATAAAACCAACCCGAAGCAAATGCAAATGCAAGCAATACTGTTCCGGTTATAATTATTATCTTTGGCAAAAAATATATATTTTTATTAACAATTAATGCCAATAATGTTATTGCAAGCAAAATATACAACATTAACGGCTGTATAAAAAGCATATTATTTTTTAATATTTTAAAAGAATTTATAATAATCGGTTGCATTTAATCATTATAACACTGCTTTAAAAATTTTACATTAGTAAAAAAAAAGTAATATTATATAAAAAGAGTGCGTGTTTTTGATAAAATATTAAAAGTGAGAGAAGATACGGGATAATTTAATGAAAGAAAGACTGACATTATTAGCAATAATAACTTCTTTACTGATATTATTGTATTTCTTTCAAAATCACATGAATACGCCTTGTGCATTTATGACGATATTAATTTTTATGTCAATATATACGGCATACATGCAAATAGCATTTAAACACAAAACAAGACTGCAGAAGAAAAATCCCGTAGAAAAAAATTACAAATATACTCCTTATGTAAGTATATTTATCCCTGCACATAATGAAGCCAATGTAATAGAAGAAACAGTAAAGAACATAGCTCAAATAGAATATCCGCATTACGAAATAATAGTAATAGATGACAGAAGCACGGATAAAACAGCACAAATACTTGAGAATATAAAAGATAAATATGAAAATTTTAAGTATTTTTCAAGAACAAAAGAAGCAATGGCAGGAAAGTCGGCGGTATTAAACGACGCATTAAAAATAGCGCGCGGAGAAGCAATCTTGGTATTTGATGCCGACGCAAGAGTAAAGCCCGATTTTTTAAGAGAATTAATACCAGCCCTTGAGCCTCAGCAGGTAGGTGCCGTACAGGCAAGGAAAGTAATAATAAACCGAAATCAGAACTTTTTAACAAGATGTCAAGACAATGAAATGGCAGTGGATACTCACTTTCAGGTAGGACGTGACAGCGTAAAAGGTGCAGTCGAACTAAGAGGCAACGGAGAGCTTATAAAACGCTGTGCGCTTGAAGATGTAGGAGGCTGGAACATATGCACAATAACCGATGACCTTGATTTATCCACAAGAATGCAGATAAAGGGCTGGGACGTGAGATTTTGTGCAGATGTTTGCGTTTATGAAGAAGGTGTTCCGACTTACTTTGCACTTATAAAACAAAGAAGACGCTGGATTGAAGGAAGCATAAGGAGATACCTTGAACATTTCAGCGATGTATTAAATTCTAAAGACATGTCATTACGTGTAAGCCTTGATATGACGGCATATATCACAGAATTCATACTGCCTGTATGGATGGTTTCGGAAATTATAATCCAATCATACAGATTTATAAAAGATGACAGCAACTGGATTTTATCATCAATGGCTCTATCGGTTTTAATGTGCGGATTTTTCATTGTTGCATTATTTTACAGTCTCAGAAAATACGTAAAATTAAAACCGTTTGAAAATCTTAAACAATCCATAGAAACATCTTTATACATGATAATTTTATGGTTTCCGCTTGCGGTATTTATAATTTTTAAAATAATATTTATGAAAAATAATATGGATTGGGGTAAAACCGAACATGGTGCAAAAAACGGCGAAATAAAAATCACCCCGATTCCAGACGAACAAAAACAAAAGGAAAAAGACGAAACATTAATAAAAATATAAGAAGGGAGAAATAAAAAAGTGGACTTTACGGCATTAACGGTTGAACTGTTAAAAGGATTAAATAATCTGACAGGCAGCTACGGGCTTGCAATTATAGCATTAACAATCATAGTAAGGGTTTGTTTGTGGCCATTAGGTCTGTCCCAGCAGCGCAGTATGCGTGCAATGCAAGTATTGCAGCCAAAAATGAAGCTCATACAGGAACGATACAAAAGCGATCCGCAGATGATGCAGAGAAAAATGATGGAGTTTTATAAAGAAAATAAATTCAATCCGATGGCGGGATGTCTGCCTTTACTTATACAAATGCCCATATTCATTCTTCTTTATGCCGCATTAATAAGCCCGCAATTTATTCAGGAAGCGGGGAATTCTCATTTCTTATTTATAAACAGACTCGACACCACCTTAAGAGGCAGTGCAGGAAGCTCTTATGACGGAGTATTCAGCGTGACTCCCGGCGACAGATTTGTAATTTACAAAAAAGTTAAAATTCAAAAGGGTGATGAAATTCTTGATAATGTTAAAATTTCTTCGAAAAATGCAGTAAAAGTTCAAGGCGATATTGTTCCCGGGAAAAATATAGATTTAAAAATAAGTTTGGATGATATTGATTTAAACTTCTCTGAATTAACGCAAGTAAGCTCTGCTGAAGTTGAAGTTCAGAATATCAAAACCAGAGAAGTTGAAAATGTCAAATTTGAAAAAATGGGTGACAGCATTCTGGCGGCTTCTATGCCCACAAATACGCCTCAAAGTCAGTTCCATTATGATGTTTTAATATTGATTGTACTGTTTGCATTGTCCATGTTTGCAACACAAAAAATTATGATGGCAGCAAATCAAACAGCTTCTCAAGATCCAATGCAGGCTCAAATGCAAAAGATGATGGGGACAATGATGCCGATTATGATTATATTTATGTTCGTCATTGCGCCAATTCCTGCAGGGGTTCTGTTATACCTTGTTGTAAGCAATATTTTCCAAATTATTCAAACAATACTTATAAATAAACAATTAGAAGCAGAAGAAAACAAAAAATAAATGAAACTTGAAGATTTCAATTATGAATTAAATGAAGAATTAATTGCACAATTTCCCGCTCAAAAGCGGGAAATGTCAAAAATGATGGTATTGAACAGAAAAGACCAATCCGTAATTCATAAACATTTTTATGATATAGTTGATTTTCTTGATGAAAATGATTTTCTTGTGCTGAATAACACAAGGGTAATTCCTGCAAGGTTATATGCAAAAAAGGATACGGGCGCAGTTATTGAGGTTTTTCTCGTAAGAGAAATAGAAAAAGACATCTGGATATCTTTAATTAAGCCGTCTAAGCGGGTTAAAGAGGGAACAATACTAAAAGTAAGCGATGAATTAACAGTTGAAGTATTAAAAAAAGATGATGACAAATGGCATATTAGGTTAATATACAACGGAAACATATTCGAGATACTTGATAGAGCGGGTAATATCCCTCTGCCGCCATATATAGAACGAAAATTAACAAATGAAGAATATAAATCACTTGATTTTGAACGATATCAAACCGTGTATGCTCAAAAATCGGGCGCGGTAGCAGCCCCGACTGCAGGCTTGCATTTTACTTACGATATTTTAAATAAACTTGAGCAAAAAGGGGTCAAGCATTGTTTCATAACCTTAAATGTCGGACTGGGAACTTTCAAACCCGTTAAATGCGAAAATATTTTAGAGCATAAAATGGACTCTGAAGCCTTTGAAATATCAGATGAAAGTGCTCAGCTTATCAACAGTGCAAAAGGGCAGGGCAAAAATATTACGGCAGTAGGAACAACTTCTGTCAGAACTCTTGAAACGGTTATGAACAAATACGGAAAAATTATTCCCGTAAAAGACAGCAGTGAGCTTTTTATATACCCATCTTATGAATTTAAAATTGTAGATAAGTTAATAACAAATTTTCACCTGCCAAAATCGACACTTTTAATGCTTGTCAGTGCATTTGCGGGAAAAGAATATATATTTAAGGCTTATAAAGAAGCAATTGAAAATAATTACAGATTTTACAGCTACGGCGACTGTATGCTAATAAGGTAGTTTTATGTTTATTTTATCAATTATTTTAATAATTTTATCTTCATACTTTATTACAAGCGCAATAACGGCGGGAGAAAATAAGAAAACAACGAATTTTATTTATTTTCTTCTGATAAATTTTGCTCAAATTGTTTTAATATCTGAATTATTGTCTTTATTTGGTCAAATAAAAGAAACTCCTTTTTTAATAATAAATTTTATAGTCTTTATCTTATCAGCAGCGATATGTGCCATAAAAAAATGTTTTAAAAATCCTTTCAGCAATGATTTTAAGGAATTTAAAAAAATAAGAAACGCAATTAAACGCGATAAAATGCTGAAATTTTTATCTTTTTGCTTTATTGTATTTTTAATATCGCAGTTTGCCGTAATAATATTATTCCCCGTCAGTCACGGAGATGCTTTAGCATACTATCTGCCCAGAGTCACCTCTTGGATTTATCAGGGAAGCATAAATCACTTTTATACCTCCGACAGCCGTGAGCTTATCATGCCCGTAAATATGGATTTACTTTATACCTATGTTTTAATGTTTTGTAAAAACGAAGCAGGGATTGGGATTTTTTCATACATATCATATGTAGGAGCAATATATGCATTATACAATCTGCTTGCCGAAATAGGATTTTGCATAAGAAAAAGATTATGGACAATATTTGTATTTTCCTCTTTTGCCCTTATAGGAGTAATGATATATTCACCTCTTGCCGATTTATGTGCAGGCAGTTTACTGTTAGCTTGTATATATTTATATTTAACATCGGTAAAATACAAAACAAAAACGGCATTATACTTTTCAGCTCTGGCTTGCGCGCTTGCCATAGGAACCAAAACAACAGCAATAATTGCCCTGCCCTCCGTAATAATAATTTTAATTGTTATAACCAATTTATACGGAGAAAAACAATATAATGCTCTTAAAGGATTTTTCGGGCTTTTTATTTTAAACTTTATAATATTTTCAAGCTATAACTACATTTTGAATTTTATTGAGTTTCAAAATCCGATATCCTGCCCCGAACAATTTTTATTAAATAAATTCAGAGGCGGAATAAAAGGTTATTTGTGCTGTTTAATAAAATATATATTTGCGGTTTTTGACTTTTCGGGAATAGAAAATATAGATTTTTACAATAACATTATAACAAACCTGCAATCACGGGCATTAAGTCTGATAAACGAAACACCAAGCAGTTACATGTCTGCATTTTTTAAAGATAATTTTGAATTTAATTCCTTAATGACAGCAACAACATCAGGACTTGGGGCTATGGGTTTATTGGCATTTTTGCCGTCATTGATATACTCATTATTTAAAAGAAAATCAAAAAAATATATTTTTCTTTTTACTTTATCTCTTGCCTTTATTTTTAACATACTTTTATTTTCGCGAGTAATGGTATATACAAAATTTAACCTGCGATATCTTATAACATTTGTTGTCATTGCCTCACCGATTTTAGCTTTATCATATATAAAATCAAATAAAAATATATACAAATGGATTATGTGTTATTTTATGACAATATATTTATTCGTATTATCACTCACAAAACCTGCTGCTTTTATAATTTCATATTCAAATTTCAAAATAAAAAATCCCGCAAGCGAACACCCTTATGAAGATTTCTTAAACATTTACCGTGACGAAAGATTTATATATAACTATTTTATGAAAACAAAAAAAGATAATCACTCCGATATTAAAATAGCAGTTATTTCTCAACATTCGGGCAATTCTGTATATGATATTGAAAAACTTAAATTAAAAGGATTTATCCTGGATAAATATCCGATTGATGATATCAGGAAATATAATCTTGAAAATTATGACTTTATAATCACATCTGACTACATATCAGCAACAACAAATATTAAAAACTTTAATAATCCGGAATGTTTGTATTTAGACTATGAAAAGAATATAAATATAAACAATAAAAGCGCTAAAGCAGACTGTTTAATTCCGTTCGATTGGCTTTATTCGCAAGGATTTACACCAATTAAAGATATTAATTTAACGGAATATAAAGTTTTAAAAAAAACAAATTAAGCAATTCTGTTAAAATTAATGCCTGCTCTGTTTAAATTATCCTCAAATAAAGGTGCAGTACAGGAATTAATATTAACAAAAACCCCGTCTTGAGTTTTAGTCATAAAATTAGGTTCGTTAGGATTATTAAGATTTATGCCGAACCTGCCTGCCATATAGCCTATACTCATATAATCATCTGCATTAAGCATTGTGTTATCTCGTTTGGGAATATTTGTTCTTATTAAATATTGATTTCTTAAAGGTAAATTATTAATCATAAAGCCTCCTAAAAATTTATAACATAAAAATATCATACATAAATATGAAATTTTGTAAAAATAACTAAAGTTTAAGTTATAATATGCCGATAGAGGTAGTATATGATTTTGCATAAAATCAGAATATAAAATATAATGGTAGTATAGTTTTTTAAATTCGGAATTTTTCGAACACGGATAAGGATAATAAATGACGGAAGAAAAAAAACAAAATAAAAATGTTTCGGTATTTTCAAGAAGTGATATTTCGCTTGATTCAGACCCTATGGAAGAAATATTTGCATTAAATCTCGGTGATTTTATATCAGAACATTTAATTTCGGATGAATTGGTACAAAAAATCAGCAGACATAAAGTAGATAAATATGAAAGTCTTAAAAACCAATTAAAAGAATTAATTTCAATATATTCTATAGATAATACCTTAAAAATACTGGGGTTTAGCAGTAAAGAAGATTACATAATATATAATGCGATAGCAAAAACAATAAAGCAGATGCTTGAAATAGACGCTTGCCATGTATTTTTATCAAAAGAAAATGCAATGGGGCTTGACTGCAGTCAAAATGACATACTGCTTGTAGGTTCATCAATTAAATTTAAAGACGATATATATGACGCAGAAATAGGCTATAAGTATGATGATAACAGTTATGTATCATTGGCATTTAACAATAAAAAGTCCGTAGAGGTAAAAAATTGCACGGAAGACGAAAACTTTAAGCCCATACAAAAGCTGAATGAAGACAAAGTTAAATATTATCTTGCGGTGCCGATGTTTAATAATACGGAAAAAGTCGGAGTTATAGTTGTTGAAAATTACAGCGAAAAGGTTTTATCCGATGAATTTATAGATCTGTTAAGCGTAACGGCAAAATTATTTGCAACCTCAATGTCGCTTGAAAAATTAACGGAAGAAACCGAAAAATTAGTAAATGAAAAAGATGTCACAATTGTACAGTTACAAAATAACAGAGCGGAACTTACATCATTAATAGGTGATTTAAGCAGTGAACAGCAATGGTTTGTAGAAAATCTGGCAAAAGCGGTGGATGCAAAAAGCAGTTTTAAAAATAACTATTCAAACGATGTAGCGGAGCTTGCAAAAGAAATTTCAACCGCATTAGCGCTTAACGAAAAGACAAAAGATTTAATATATTATGCGGCATTGTTGAGAAATATAGGCAAAATTACTCTGCCCGAGGAGTTATTCAACAAAAAAGAAAAACTGTCAAAAGAGGACTGGGAAAAATTGCAGGAATCGCCAAACGTCGGAGTGAGCATATTAATGAGCATAAACTTCTTATCGGAAGTAGTGCCTTATATAACGTATCACAAAGAACGCTGGGACGGAACAGGCGAACCCGAGAAGCTAAGAGGGATGAGCATTCCTTTAGGCTCAAGAATAATAGCTATTGCAGATGCCTATAGCGCCATGACATCGGACAGAGCATACAGAAGTGCAATGGATAACAAAAGGGCGCTTGAAGTTATTAAATCCGAAGCAGGCACTAAATGGGATCCCGAGTTAGTTAAAGTGCTTATACAATAAAAGAGCAATTAATTATTATAATCGCTAACCCATAACCCATGTATATTGCACAATTCGCGTGCGATAAATTTATCGTAAGCGCAAGGGGATTTTAATTCCATTTTCGGTTCTTCATTGGGGTATAAAAATTTACGTTTAAGATATTTTTTATCGGGCGAGATAGCTTCAATAAAAATTATGTAATGATTTTGCTCCATAGGATGAGCAATAGAGCCGACCCTAATTGTTTTATTTTCGCCCTCAATAGTAACAATGGGAACATGTTTTTCCTGCATTTGTTCATCGGATGATTTTTCTTCCAAATGCTCCATAGGCACGGAGCAGCAAACAAGTTCACCGGCCCCTTGGTTAATAATTTCAACAATATTTCCGCAAACATTACACTTATATAATTCTAATTTTTCAGTCATGATACCCTCCTAAATCCGCAATTTAATTAATATCTAATCTAGTGTCGCACTTTGCCGCCGACTCATCGTCGCCGTACAAGTGCTCAGACTCCACTTCGTTACGCATACAAGCTCGCAAAGCTCATTCTTCGCTTGCTCGTTTTGTAACCTTTTAAAGTTGCCACTCCAAAATTTCGCTCACGTTCCTTATCGCGAAATTTTCTCGGACACATTGTGAATTTAGTATATATCATTAAAACGCTGAAAAAATCACCTTAATTTACAGCTCTAACGGTTATAAATTAATCTAATAATTTCATCCTCAAATGCTTTAACATCCTTTTGAGATTGAGTAAAGTTTTGAGTAATCATAGCAAATGAGTACCAATTACCGTCCTGCGATTTAATATAGCCCGTAATTGCGCTTATATTAGATAAAGAACCTGTTTTTAAGCGTGCGTCACCACGAAGTTCATAAAGACGTTTATCTAAAGTGCCGTCTCCGGGCTGAGCTATATATTCATTATATTTTGCGAAGTTCGGCTGTTTATAAAGTTTATTTAAAACCTCGCTCATCCAGTCGGCATTGATAATATCATGTCTTGATACTCCGCATCCGTCTTTAAGAACAATATTATTCATATTTAATCCCAAATTTTCATAAAATTCTTTAACCAATTTTCCCGCATAGAAATCGTTGCCGCTCATGGAATATTTTTTTGCGGAAGCAAGTTTATAAAGCGATTGAACGGATAAATTAGAGCTTTTTTGCAGAGCCTCCGTTAAAGCAGGAGCAATTGGGTTTTCCACCAGCGAGATTAATTCGCTTTCCTCGGGAGTCAATTTTGAAGCATATCTGGTTTCGGAAATATTGATTCGGCAATCATCAAGTATTTTATCAAGATTATAAATAAAATACCTGCGCATACTGCCTAAGGGTAATTCAATAGTCTGAGCTCCCGTAAGTGTTCCTTTTATTTCAAGAAGTTCAGGGTTATTCCAGCTGTAACGGTTAATTTCAAGCTGATTGGTTTTTGCTCCGAGCTTTATATCGGAAATAATTGTCATGGGATAGTTGGGTTTTACACTTATTGAAGCAGTTGAATCATTATTTTTTTCTATGCTCAGTTTAACAACATTTCTGTCAAGGTTGTATGCACTTATTTTCGGAGTATAAGGACAAACTTCATCATCCCACATCCAGCCTTGCGAAAATTCTTTTTTATCTATAATACTGTCGTCAATATATAAATTTTTATATTCAGCTTGACCGTTTTGTTTTGCGTTTTGGAACAACGTTTTAAGCTGAGAAGAAGTTAACAGCGGGTCTGCACCGAGTTTTAAGTATAAATTATTTTCTTTATCTTTGTACAATGCGGTTTTAAAAGAATAATCATAACCTAATGTTTCCATAACAGGATACATCGTAAAGAGTTTTAATGATGAAGCGCCCTGCATATTCTTTTTAGAGTTCTGCTCATATACAACATTTCCGTTTTCGGTATTTTTTATTGAAATTGAAACAAGCGCACCTTTATTAATATCAGAGGTTTTCAATAATTTATCTATTTTGCCTGCAGATATTGCAAAACTTGAATTTGCGAAAGTTGTAAGCATTAATATTACAGTTAAAATTTCAAATAATTTTTTCATTACTTCTCCAATACTTTATATATTTTTTTTGTATCCTTTAAAATGGGCATTTGTTTTCTGTATTCATGCATTTCGCCCGTATCAATTTTAGTACATAAAACTTTTTCTTCATTTTTTAATTGTGCAATAACTCTGCCTTTATAATCAACAACCATTGAATTGCCCGAAAAATCAAACATTTCGTTTATTTTACCCGTCAAACATGAGGTTATAAAGAACAGCTGGTTTTCAATAGCTCTTGCCTTAGCTAAAGTTATGTATTCATCGGTATATGCTTTAGGCCAAGCTGCCATATTAACTATAAAATCAGCATTTTTAAAAGCATACTCACGGAAAAGTTCAGGGAAACGAATATCATAGCATATTGAAATGCCTATTTTTCCTATATCCGTATTAACAAGCAAACCGTTTTCACCCGACTGCAAATAAGTTCCCTCTGACTGCCCGCGGTGCGAAAACAAATGATATTTATCATAAACTGAAATAAGTTCACCGTTTCTGTTAAATATTAAACTTGTATTGCGGTCCTTTTCGCCGTTTTTTCTTAATATGGAGCTGCCTCCGATTATATTTGAATGATATTTTTTTGCGGTTTTGCTTAAAAAATCATAAGTTTTTGATGAGAAAATTTCCTCGGAGTATTTATTAAAATTATCGCAATCCCAGCCGATTGTCCATAACTCAGGCAGAATAATCAAATCCGGACTTTTTTCATCAGCATTTTTAAGCAGTTCTTCTGCCTTTTCAATATTTTTTTCGATATCCCCTGCAACTGCTTCCAATTGCACTATTTGCAATTTGATTTTCATATTTTGATTGTATTACAAAAAATTGTTCTTATCAAATATACAAATATAATGTATAATGGTAACAAAAAGGAATAGTGTATGGCAAAAAACGTATCTTTAGACCAATTGGGGCTAAAATACAATACGGACAAAGCAAGTTTATTTACCCATAATAATACTACAGTAAAAGGGCATGATTATTTAAAATATTATGAGCTTTTTTTAAAGGAGTTAAAAAAAGAAAAATTTACAATGGTAGAATTAGGCTGTTTTACTGGCGCTTCTTTAAAAATGTGGAAAGAATATTATCCCAAAGCAGATATAGTAGGTGTTGACCTTAATCCTAATTTAAAAAAACTGGAAGAAGACAGAATTCATTTTATATGTTCTGACGCAGTAGCCAGTGATTTACCCGCTAAACTAAAAGAATTTAATAACATAAAATGTATAATAGATGATTGTTCACACGCTTGGGGAGATCAGAGAAGAAGTTTTGAAATGCTTTTCCCTATTTTAAACGGGGGAGGGTATTATATTATTGAGGACTTAGAATGCGGAGCTATGGGAGCATATCCTTCATATCCGCCAAAAGTTCTTGATGCTCAAGTATTTTGGGATTATGCAGCCGACAGAATGAAAATATTAAGAGTCAGCGAAAATCGAAATCAAATTAATTACAGGCCGTTTTTCAACCAACTGCCAGAACACATCCAAAATATTGAACTTTCAATAGATATGGCTTTCTTGGTTCCGGGCTCTATAATCTTTAGAAAAAAATAATTTTTTAAGTTATTTGCATGGCGGATTAGTAGCGTTTAACAAAATAAAACGCTAAATCTTCATAAACGCTCTGCTCTTTTATGTACGAACGCAGCATTTTTTTTGAGTTTTCCGTTTTTTCTATATCTTTAAATATTATTCTTAAAAGATTTGAGTTTTGCGAATTTGCTTTAGCAAGCTCCGTTAAATAATATTGAATACAGTTTATTATATATTCGCTTTCTAAATCATTATCCGTTTGGTATGTTAAAAGCGAATAGGCAAAGTCAAGCGCGCCCTCCTTGTTAAAAAGGGGATAATTTACAAAAAACGATTTTATAAATTCCGTATTATATTCTTCATACCTTGAATCAGGCACACCAAAAGACTGAGACCTTGATACAATTGTCTGCAATAAATCATCTTTATTCTCGGTTAAAAATATAAAATTAACATTGCTTGGCGGTTCTTCAATGGATTTTAACATGGCATTAGCCGCTACCGATGAAAAACAGTCCGTATTTATGCCCGTCGGATACCAGATTTTTGAGTTAATTTCTTCTTGAGGCAGGGTAAATCCCGTTGTTTTATATTCTTCGTACATGGATTTTTCCCGCGCCGAAAGCTCTTTTATATCAGCATTGCAAAAGATAAAAACCCTGTGATAATCCGATGAATTAACCAAGGTATCAAGCACATTGTTGATTTGCTCCTCGGATATTACGGTTTTACTTGAATCGGTTTTATTATCTATTTTTGAAACCGTCATAACCGCCGGATGTTTGTTTTCTCTAATCCATCGGCAATTTTGGCAATTGCAATCTTCCCTCCCGTCCTCAAGGCAGTTTAATTGGCGTGCAATCTCAAGCGCAAACGCATACTGCATATATACGTTGCTCCCGTATAAAATGAGAGAATGAAACAATCTTTTTTGCCCGATTGAGGTTTTAAAAAAATTTGTTAAATATGGGTATTTGTTTTCTAATATTTTATTCATACTAACTCAATAATGCCAATTCTAATGCGGTTTCACTCGATAAAGTCCGCCCCGTCTTTATTTTAAATTCCGCATTTATTAAATTTTCACGTATTGCAAGCAGCCTGTCAAGCGGGATTTTTCTCAACTTTTCCTGCGTTTTCATTACAATAAATTCATGCAGTTTTAATTTTAACGAAATATCTTTTGTGCTCATTTTCTTTTCATTGCTTTTTATAAAAATAAACCGTTGAAAATTACTCTGAAGCACCGAAAATATTTCAAGAGGGTGCCTTTTTTCCGTTAAAAGATTGTATTGCTTTAAAACTTCATTTTTATTTCCCTGAATAATTAAATCCGCCAAAATAAATACATCCTCGCTGCTTGTGCAATACTTTGCTATTGCTGATTTATCAATATTTTTATTCGGATGAATTGCGGTCTTTAATTTTTCCAATTCACTGTCAATTAAAGTTAAATTAGCCCCTAATTGCTCTATTAACAATGAAATACCGTCAGATGAAATTGTTAAC
>CANQZO010000023.1 GCA_947628355.1 Candidatus Gastranaerophilales bacterium
ATATCGACAAATTTAAGGGTCGAATTATCCCTAATACCCCCCCCCACGAGATTTATTACTTTTGACCAATCTTTTTTATTAACAGCAATATCTATATCATTATCCCACGGTATCCAACCTTGATGTCTAACCGCGCCTAACAGTGTGCCAAAATCAAGCCAATAATCAACATTATTTTTTTCAAGCAATTCTGCCGTTGATTTTAACGCATTAAATCTTTTTATTTGATTAGCTCTCAAAATACCGGTAGCGGGTCTTGCTGTTTTTATATCAATATAGTGATTCATAATTAAATCAAGTTTATAATTAAGTAATTTAATTTCTTTATATATATTTTTATTACTTGCACTTTCAGCAAGCATAGTATTTCTGAAACTTTTACGCAAATACTTAAATGGTATTAAGCAAGACAATAATATAACAATAAATTTTTTCATTATTACTCCAATATTTTTAATCCAAACATGTAAAGTATATCATGAAAAACATTAATATATTATTTTATGGTATAATTAAAAAGAAATACTGTAAGCTCAGATGACTCTGCCGAGGAAAACGATTAAGTATCGTATTTCGAGAGGAAGCATCACATTCTAAATTAAATATGGGCGGTTGGCGCAGATGGTAGCGCATCACATTGACATTGTGGAGGTCGCTGGTTCGAGTCCAGTATCGCCCACCATTTTTATTCAATAATGATAAGCATTATAGCTATTAACACTTTTACTATTTTATATAGCCATTTTTTCCGTATCCATTCTGTATCCATTTTTTATAACTTCCCTTTGTTCTCTGTATGAGTTTAATATCGTTATTGCTTCAATTTTTCTTTTAGGTACAGCGTGAGCATACCTCATTGTTGTATCAATTTTGCTATGTCCTAACAGTTCTTTAATAACAATTAAATCAACGTTACATTCTGCTAGCCTTGTTGCAAATGTATGTCTTAAATCGTGAAACCTAAAATCTTGTATCCCTGCTTGTTTTAATACTGTTCTAAAACTCTTTTTTAAGTCGGTATATGGTTTATTTGTTTCGGGATTAATAAAAACATACTCACTTGTTACGGGTAAAGTGTTAAATATGTTATATAAACTGTCTGATATAGGAATCCGCCTTGATTTACCGCTCTTTGTTTCTAACAGTTCAATAAATCTATACTCCATATCTATATTAGACCATTTCAAATTTAATATTTCACCTTTCCTCATGCCTGTTTGTAATGCACAAGTGATAATATCTTTTAAATATTGATATGTTTTAGATACTGCATTATATAGTCTGTATTCTTCCTCTAAGGTTAGGTAACGCGTTTTTATGTTCTTAACCTTTAATTTCTTTAAATCAATTATTGGGTTTACTGTTATGCTTTTATTTTGAATACCCAGGTTAAATATTTTACTTAACATAGCTCTATACCTGTTAACCGTAGCATTTGATAAGTGCCTATCATTTAACAAATAACCCTTAAACTCCTCCAATTTATTAATGGTTATATCGTTTACATAATCATTTTTAAAATATGCCCTCAAAATATTTAAATTATATATGTCTTTGCTGTATCCTTTGTTGTTTTGTTTTGAGTAAACCTCATAAAGATTAAACAGAGTAAGCATTTTAACCTTGTTTTGTTTGTTTTCTTTTGGTAATACTCCGTTTTGTATCTGCTGTACTTTATATTTAAGGGCGTTTTCTATCTTTTCTGCCTGCTGTTTTGTTGTAGCACCATTACATAAATAAAAGTGCCTTTCACCGTTTATTTGAAACCTGCAATAATACTTGTTGTGTTTAATACAAATAGACATATTAACCTTTTACCTTTTATTATTATGTAGTAGCAACTTCTTTTAAGTGTTCTTTTAATCCTCTCTTATAAAGACGTCTTATAGAGTTATTTAAGGCAATTATTTCATCAAGAGTATTTGGGAGTGCTGTTAGGTTATAATCCACCTTATCATTGTTTGAAATGGCTATTAAAGTATTTTTATTTATGCTGAAACCTGTCTTAATTCTCATCTTTGGAAAACAATAATTAAAAAATAAAATTGCCCTGTCTATCTCGGGAGTAATGATAACTTCTGTTTGCTCTGTTGCCATAATAATCTACCTTTCCATTTCGTTTATGTCGTTAACTAACTTGTTATATGCTTCTTTAATTATAAAGAATGCATAGATAATAGTATAACAATAGAAAAAACATTTTACTTTGAAAACGGAAAATTTGACATAATTCATGAATACGTACAAATAACAGCTGACGATATTTATAAAGCCGAAAAAAATTTGTTATTGAAGATGGGGAATTAATTGAAATTCAAGAAAATACTAAATAACCTTTTTACCATTTTTTAAATATAAAGAACACTGCAAGTATAATAAAGCAAAACCCGACTAAATAGTTCCAGCGGAACTCCTCTTTAAGATACAATACCGAGAATACGCTGAAAACAATTAATGTTATGACTTCCTGTATTGTTTTTAATTGAGCGGCGGAGAAAAACTCATGCCCGATACGGTTAGCGGGGACTTGAAAGCAGTACTCTAATAATGCAATACTCCAGCTGACGAGAATAACAATCCACAGGGCCGTGCTTTTAAATTTTAAGTGACCGTACCAAGCGAATGTCATAAAAATATTTGAAATAGTTAATAATAGTATTGGTAAAAATTGTCTAATCATAGTGTAAATTATGGTTTGATAGAATGGAGACGGAGAGATTCTCTTGTATCGTAGGCGAGAATAACGAGCCATACGAGACAGGATACTTGAGAAGTAGAACTCAGTTAAATGCGACAACGAGAGCATTTAACCGGTTCGAAATCTCTGTCTTTTTTCTTATTGTCGGTTAATAGAATGGAGACGGAGAGATTCGAACTCTCGTCCGGAATGGGATATAAAAAAGCCTCTACGAGCGTAGGCCTGTTAATTTAGGTAAAATTACGGCACGAACCTTTCCTATAAGATTACCATAGCAGTTTTAACTGATACGCAGTTTGGAAGTAAAACTTAATTCCGCTACTTCCATTGCGGAACTGCAGCTTGCATGTTGGCGCTATATTAAACGGCAAGCTGGTCTAATATAACGGCTGAACTGCGCTTACGCAGCAAGAGCAGCTGCTCTTGAAAAATCAGCTTTTACTACGTTGTTTGTAGCGTTTATTTTAGTTTGCCCGTTGATAACCGAGCACAGCTCTCGGACTCGCAGCTTAGATACACCAATCCACCCGTCAAATCCAAAACGTCCCCATATTCAATTTTCAATGTACTCTTACTTTTTATTATATCACAATTAACTTTTTATTTATTTCATTTCTTCTTGAACAGCTGTTTCAAATTTTTCTCTGATTATATCGGAGTATTTTTTTGCTTCGGCAATTGCATCTTTATCTTGAGTTGAATTTAGAAGTGCAAGTCCGAAATTTCCGTCTAACAGAGCATATAAAATATCTGAAAATTGGTAACTGACACTTTCTTTGCAGGTTGGTTCTACATCAACAAAGTTAATTCTTTTATTTTCTTCATCAAGCATAATATTATTAGGATTATAATGGTCAAATATATAACCTGCATCATTTGCTTTTATAATATCTCTAACAACCTGTTTATATGCTTCATAAGGCAATTCCGCCATTTTCTTTAATGAACTGATATGTATATCAATATTAGCCTTATTTAATTTTTGCGGCGGCATATTATTAATTCCGTACGAATTTCCTTTTTGTCTTCTTAGTATATAAAAAAGCCTTGATGAATCTTCAAAAACAGGCATTTTTACATAGGCTATCATTTGGCCTATATTCAAATCGGGTAATTTATCTTCAATCTCAAATATTTCTGATTTATCAGTTCTTTGCTGTGAAAAGTTTGATCGTTTTATTACTTTTATAACCCATTTATCATTACCCGGAATTCCAATTGTCATTCCCTCAAATCCGCATCCAAGAACTTTCCCCTTTTTTTCTATAATACTTTCGGCATTAATTAAAAAATCAGTTTCCTCTGCCCATTTTTTAAATGCTTGAAATGAATCATCATTATCACTGCCTTTAAAACTTGTTGTTCTTATAAATGCGTCATTTTGCACTGCGGACAGATTAATTCTGTGATGATTAACAGGATTGAGTTTTGAAGTAAATATGCCGTTTATTGCGCTAATTTTCATATAAATATAAAACCTCTAAATTTTTTTATTGCTAAATTTATAAATTTTGTAAACAATACTTAAGGATTAATACTACAGGGTTATTTTTTTGCAAAATTTGTGCTATAACAATAGATGATTAACAAAATATCGGAGGCTATTATGACAGTTGGTTCGTTTGTATTTATGTTACACTCACATCTTCCTTACTACAGAATGGCAGGAATGTGGCCGTTCGGGGAAGAAAATTTATATGAATGTATGTCGGAAACTTATGTTCCGCTATTAAATGCTATATCGGAATTATATGAAGAAGAGGGAATTAAGGCTAAATTAACGGTCGGTATAACTCCGATTTTGGCAGAGCAATTAAATGATGAACACCTGCAAAACGGTTTTGTTGAGTATCTTGATTCAAGAATTAAAGCCGTATCTGAAGATTTGGAAAGATATCCCGATCCTAATGTTGAGCATTCACAACATTTGAAATATTTGGCAAAATATTATTATGATTGGTTTAATCATATTAAAGATTCTTTTGTCAATAAATATAATAAAGATTTAATAAGTGCGTTTAAAAAATATCAAGATTTAGGTTGTATAGAAATAACCACATCAGGTGCAACTCACGGATTTTCACCGCTTCTTGCAACAGATTCAAACTTAAATGCGCAGTTTAAAGTAGGGCAGGATACAACAAAACGTCTTTTCGGCAAGAAAGCAAAAGGCTGCTGGCTCCCGGAATGTGCATACAGACAGGGTTATGAATTTACGGGTAAAGACGGACAAAAGAAATGGCGCCCCGCTATAGAAGTAACTCTGCAGAATAACGATATTGAATATTTCTTTACCGAATCTCATGTTATAGAGGGCGGTAATTCGGTCGGTGAAAGGAGAGTTGTTGGTATATACGGTAATATAGAATATATCCCGCTTCCGAAAAGAGAAGCAACAGGCTATGATACATATTCTGCATATTGGCTTCCTGACGCTCAAGTAGCAGTTATGGGCAGAAATGACAGAGCAGGTTTCCAAGTTTGGTCTGCAGCTGACGGATACCCCGGTGACGGTTGTTATCGTGAATTCCATAAAAAAGATGATAAATCCGGTATGAATTATTGGAGAATTACATCATCCAAAACCGATTTGGGAGACAAAATGTTATACGATCCCGTATTAGCAATGAATCAAGTTAATTCAAATTCCGACCACTATACAACTTTGTTATATCATTTATTAAATGACCATAAGAAAGCTACGGGTAAAGAAGGCTTGATAATGGTTTCATTTGATACAGAATTATACGGACACTGGTGGTTCGAAGGTGTAGAATTTATAAAACAGGTAATCAGAAAAATTAATAATTACATCCCCGAAATTGAAAGATGTACGGCAGGTGAATACCTCGAAAAACATCCGCCTGTTGATACAATACAAATTCCGGAAAGTTCATGGGGACAGGGCGGTCATTTCTATGTATGGATGAATCATTTAACGGAATGGATGTGGCCTATTATTCACGGTTGTGAAAAACGTATTATTGAAATTGTTTCAAAATATGAAAAAATCCCCGAAGATAAACTTTTACACAGAGCATTAAACCAGCTGGCAAGAGAAAACTTATTGCTTCAAAGTTCTGATTGGCCTTTCTTAATCACGACATGGCAGGCAAAAGATTATGCTACAGAAAGGTTTATGGAGCATGTTGCAAGATTTGAAAAAATTGCAGATATGATAGAAAACGGAAATATCAATGATGAGGAATTAAAGAAAATAGAATCAATAGATAACTGCTTCCCTGTTATTGATTACAGAGTATATCTGCCTATTGAAGAAGGGGTTATTCCTCAGCAGGAAGCAAAACTGGCTCCGTTGTATCAATAAAAAACAAAATAAACTAATAAAAAAAGCGCTTAATATAAGCGCTTTTTTTATTTATTAATTATCATACCTTGAACTTCTTTTTTAAGATTTAATGAATCCTGTAAGCTATTTTTTAACTCGGCTGCAGTATTTGCATTATAGAATTTGCCCGATGTAACCAATGCTACGCATTTTAACTGGTTATTTGCATCATCGTCACCAACCGCAAGTGCTATAACGTCAATTTGAATATCATCTCTGTATTTCATAAGCTCAATAACAAAATCACAGGGACTTTCGTCACAATTTTCACCGCCGTCACTTATTAAAACAATTCTTTTCTTACCGCTTGTATCGCCAAAATCAAAGAATGCTGCTTGTTTGAGCGAATAAGTAATCGGAGTCCAGCCGACGGCATTTATTGATGTTAGTTTGGAATAAATGTTTGCGGCATTGTTTGGTAAAATCGGAGCAATAAGTTGAGAGGCACTGCAGCTCTGCTTAGGCGTAAAACCCGTTCTGTGACCATAAACTCTAAGCCCGACATTTGCGTTTTCCGGAATCATTTGTAAGGCTTCTTTCATAGTAGATAGTGCAGCTTCCAGTTTTGTTGTGTGTCCGAGCCGTTCATTCATACTGTTTGAAAAATCAACTATAAAAAGAATTTTATCTTTGTCTGAAACCGAAGTATTTTTTGAATAATCATAAGTTGACGGTGTTGTATAGTTATAGTTATTAATTGTTGTTTCGCAATAGCAGTAACTTCCCGCCAACATGGTACTTATTAATAGTAATATTATATTTTTTTTCATATTTAACCCGTAAACTTTTACTAAATCTTAGCAAAAAATAACAGAACTGTCATTACCCTTTTTGTCTTATACGAAAAGTTTTTACTCGGTGAACTCAAGCAGATAAGATTTGTATAAAATTGTGTTTTCAGGTTTTGGGGTAATAATTTGGGGATTTTCTAATTTTACGGGAGTTGTTTCCGGGCTGGGATTATTAAAGATATAATTGACTGACGGTTTGATATCATCCGGTTTTTTTACATTTATAAATCTGCCGTGCGTAGAGTTTGTTAAACATTGCAGCAAAGCGGCATCGACACTGTTAACACCGATAGCAACAATATCTATAATTAAGTCATTTCTTTTCATCATTTGTTTTTTTATATAACGGCATGGATCGCCGTCGCAATTTTCATATCCGTCCGTTACAAGAATAATTCGTTTAATATCCGTAGAAGGTTTGAAATCATTTTGGAGTGCTGTTTGTAAAACATATTGAATTGGCGACATACCGCTTGGAACAATATTGTGTAGATTGTCACTTATATTTGCTCTGTTGTGAGGGTTTATATCGTTTAAGCGTTCTGTCGCATGGCATAATGTATCTGTCGTAACCATAGAATTTAATCGCATTTTTTCAGGATTAATACCTATTGTTCTTAAACCTATAAACTCATTATCGTCGAGATTTTCAAGAATTTTATTGACAGCCTGCTTTGCATACTTGAACTTCATTCCGTATTGAAAAGGCTCATACATGCTTGCTGATTGGTCAAGTATGATTAGTGTTTCTTTTGAAGCAGTTGCAGATAGTGCACATAAAAATAAACAAGTTAATATTAAAAATAATTTTTTCATACTTCTAATAGTTTAGCAGAAAATCAAGGTAAAATAAAAGAGGAATTATTCATTCCTCTTTTATTAAAACTGATTTATCTATATTAACAACCTATGCCTAACATCTTTTTATACCAACTGAATGTTTCAATATCACAACCGTTAAAAGTTGTTTTTAATGCTTGTTTCTTTAAATATTTTTCAAATTCTTCGGTAAATTTTGATGTAATTGAATTAGTGTTTTGCTTTAAGTCTGCAGCAGTTGACATAGGGAGCCTCCTTTTTATATCTAGTAAACTATATGAAATGCGGATTGCGAATTATATTATTATTGTAGCATTTTTTTTTGGTATTTGCACTCTGTACATTAGAGCAGTTTCAGAAAGGTTATATTTTATCTTATTTTTTTGATGTAAAAAATAGTTAATTAAATTGTTTTTTTAACTATACAATATTATTTGTATTTTGGATTTATTGATATCCATTGATATGATTGTTTTTCGTCACTATCCGGTATCTCTATTAAAAAGGTACCGCCGAACCTGCCTCGGCCGAATGTAACATAACCTTGTTTTTCAAGGTTGCTTAGTGATTTTCTGATTGTATTTGTACTTACATCAAACATATCAGCTAATTTTTGCATAGGCGGAAGTTTATCTCCCGCTTTACAGCTTGATTTTATAAGTGATATAAGTTTTTCTTCCGTTCTTTGATATGAATAAGAAACAGCGTCAGATGCCTTTGCAAATATAGAGTTTTCTTTTAAAGGTTCATAAAAATTATTTGCAGTTTTTCTTGAAAGTATTGTACCGTATCTTCCGCGTCTTGTTATTAAAATACCTTGAAGTGTTAACGCTTTAATACAATCATGTATAGTTTTAACACTTACATTAAATTCTTTAGCCAGAGCATCATGCGCGGGAATTTTTTCACCTATTTCAAAATTTTCCATAAAGTAGTTTTTAAGATTATCGGTAATTTTATTAACAAGAGTAACTGTTTCAATTTTACCCGAATAATCTTTCTCTTTATCATTTAAAATCGGAATTGATTTTAATATCCAATTAGAATCGCTTCCGCGTTTTTGCATTGATTCAATGATACCGTCTTTTAAAAGAAATTCATAAGCGAGCCTTGCCGTATTTTGTGATATTCCTATTTCTTCAGACATTTTTCTGGCTGACGGAATTTTTTTACCGGGTTTAAGATTATTGTTAATTATATATTTTTTTATAGCAGCAATTGCCTTTTCACGTTTAGATGTTGATTTAAAGAATGAAGACGGGTTTGTAACATTTGAAATCATGGTTCCGAGTCTTTGTTTAGATTTCAGATATCCCTCATCCTCAATATATCTGATAGCGTTTTGAACAGTACCGATACTTACACCAAGATGATTTGATATTTCCGCTTTACTTGGAAGTATATCATTTTCCTTGACTGCATTATTTCTTACTGCCGACAATATCCAGTTAATAATCCATTTTTTTATTATAGAGTCTTTTGAGTCAAAAGACGATTCAAAATCCGGAATTTCAACGGGCAGTTCTTTTATATCAATCTTTCTCTGACTTTTTAATTCAACAGTCATAAATCCTCCGATTTTTTTATTTATTATAAGTCAGATTAAGATTTTTTTTGTTATTTTTATTTTAATTTTTAATATTTTGTAACTTTAAATATAAAATCACTAAACAAGACCTTCTTTAATTGCTTTAACTGCTGCTTGAGTTCTGTCATCTACGAGCATTTTTTGAATAATATTGCATACGTGAGCTTTTGCTGTATGCTCGCTTATACAAAGTTCTTGGGCTATATCGTTATTTGATTTTCCGTCAACAAGAAGTTTTAAAACTTCGTATTCTCGCTGAGTAAGATTTGCGTGTGTATTTCTAAACATAGCTCTTGAAGTTTGTTTTTGAGGAATAATTTTGTCTGACTTTTCCCGAAGCAGAGGAACAACTTTTGGGTCAAGCCACATTGCGCCGTCATTAACGCTTTTAACAATATTTAAAAGCATTTCGGTATTAATATCCTTTATAACATAGGCGAATACACCCATTGACAGAACTTTTATTATTTCATCTTCATTGTTATGTGATGACAATACAATTAGTTTTGACTCACAGTTGTTATCATTAAGCTCTTTAATAACCTTAATTCCGCTCATATCAGGCAATCCGAGGTCAAGTAATATAACATCCGGCTTATATAACAAGGCTTTAGATATAGCGTCTTTGCCGTTTTCTGCTTCTGTAATGACTTCAAATCCATCTGTATCATCAAACAGGGTCTTTATTCCCACTCTTATTAGCTTGTGGTCTTCAACAAGCATTAATTTTATAGGCATAATAACATTTTCCTCCAATACTATATTAGTTTTATGGTTTATGTTATTAATCCCTCTTTAATTATTAAATGTGTATAATTAAAATTTTAAAAAAAATTTTTTAAAAAATTTTAATTTTTCTTTATGGCATTTTTTAGTATCGATTAGAGATATAACGATAATATTATTCCGCAAGAATTATATTATAACTACATATCTATAAGATATAAGTTAAATTGAGTTATAATAAAATCATGATAGTGATAGATTTTTATAGAACAGATGATAAATCAGTAGGATTATATGATAATAATGCAGGTGATATTTACCATTCAAAAAGCGGGGCATTAAAAGAAGCATTTGAAAAGTTCATTAATCCGTCATTATTAAATACGAAATCAAAAAATAAAGATGAAATTCATATTCTCGATATATGCAGCGGTGTAGGATACAACTTAAAAGCGGCATTATTATCAACAGATAAAAAATGTAAAACAACAATTGATTGTTTAGACACTAACATAGGGTTAATAAAATTATCGCCATTCATACAAGACGGAATTGACGATATTGATTTAAAAATATATTTACTTTCAGAGGTAATAAAAGAAGTCAATTATGATTACAGTTTTTTAAGTAAGATTTTGAATAGTTATGCCCCATTTTTATGCGACGATATGAGGCGTTTTATTGAGTTTTTATTAACCAGGGGGTACTTAACTAAGGGTCTGGTTTTAAATCGTTCGTTTTTACATAATATATATTATAATTATATTTCTAATAACATGAATTATACTAAAAAATGCAATAAATACAATAATATAAATATACGATATTTCGTAGGTGACGCAAGGCAGACTCTTAATAAAATTAATCACATTTATGATATTGTTTTTCTCGACGCTTTTTCTCCTCAAAAAGACCCTGTTCTTTGGACAGTCGATTTTTTATCTTTAATTAAAACTAAATTGAAAAATAATTCAGTTATCGTATCTTATTCAAAATCTACCCCGTTTAGAAGTGCATTAGTTGAATTAGGTTTTTGTGCCGGGAAAACAATTATTGATAATAAAGATATGGGTACAGTTGCATCACTTGATAATTCACAAATTTCTATTCCGCTTAGCGATTATGATTATAAATTACTTTCAACAAGAACAGCCATACCATACAAAGATATTAGTTTATCATTATCTGCCGAACAAATTATCATAAACAGAAATAATGATATGGCTTCTTCTGACAGAATATCCATGACTCAATTTCTAAAGAAATATTATTAATACATATCTTATAGATATATAATAATAATATTTTTACAAAAATAAATAAATTTTTTTTATAAAAAAAATATTTTAAAATAAATAAAAAGGAATAAACATGAAATATAATTTAATTGTTGTCGGCGGAGGTACATCAGGTGTTGCTGCTTCATATATTGCCTCTAAACTCGGAATAAAAACATTACTTGTTGAAAAGTCCGATGTCCTTGGCGGTGCTATTACGCAAGGGCTTGTCGTTCCGGTTATGAAAGTTAACTCTGAAAATATAAATACCGAATTTTACTCGGATTTACTGCATTTCGCAGGAAAATATAACGCTCAGCATACTTTTATAGATGATAACACCGGTTGGTTTAACCCGGAATTATTGAAAATAGTATTTGATGATATGCTTAAATCTGTAAAATGTGATGTATTATTCTCATCTATTGTTAATGAATGTTCTTTATCTTTTACTGACAGTATATTTCAACTTAAGATTAATCATAAATTGTTATCGTTATATACCGAAGCGGATTATATTATCGACGCAACTTCAAACGGAGAAATTTTTAAAATTTTAAATTGCGAATTTCAAAATTCTGAAGAAAACACTCAGGCAGCTTCATTAAGATTTATGCTCTCCGGCATAAACATGAAAGTCTTTGCTGATTGGCTTTCGGATTATGATAAGGATAGAGATATTACTCCTATAGAATATATTGACGGTAGACAAGTATATCTTTCAACTGCTTGCACATGGGATAAAGAATGGGCGTTAACCCCTATTTTTAAAGCTGCTGTTGTAGACGGAGTCCTTGAAGAATCTGATTGTGCTTATTTTCAAGTATTTTCCGTTCCGTCAATGCCGGATACTCTTGCAATTAATGCACCTCGAATAATTCTTGAAGATGATGAGTCAATTTTAGATCCTTTTGTGTATTCAAGAGCCCTAAAACAAGGCAGGGAAAGAGTATACAGGCTTGCTAATTTTATGAAACTATATTTTAAAGGATTTGAAAATTCGTATATTTCACACATTTCTGACACTCTCGGAATTAGAGAATCATATAGAATGAAAGGTAAATATACATTCACTGAAGATGATATTATTAATCCCAAAAAGTTTGATAATATTGCTTTTGCCTCCGACTATCCTATTGATATTCATTCAAATAACAAAGACGGCAGTATTTTAAAGCCTGTTAAAAATACTTATTATGTACCGATTGAGTGTTTAATTTCCGAAAATATTGAAAATTTATACGGTGTTGGCAGGATAATAAGCGCTGATTTCCAATCACATGCGGCATTAAGAACTCAAATGAACTGCTTTTCAATGGGTGAAGCAGTAGCTAAAGATATTAAAAATAAAATAAACTAATCTAAATAAAAAGCAGTTACAACTTTATGAGAGTCTTCCGCATGCTGAATAGCTTTGTGCAGCGTATTAGATGTATGCGACAAGAAACAAATTAACTGCTGGCATTCGTCAATAATTTCTCTGTTGCATATTCTGCTTGCATCAGCTAAGGTCATCATAGAGCGGTCCGGATGTTCTAAGATATTAGGAACTCCGATTAACTGGTCTTGTACATCAGAAGGCTGCTGTCCTATTGTTTGAGGTAAAATAACCCTTAATTTATCCGGATTAGCTTTCATTGCCCCTCTTATTGTTGCAGCATTTGTTCCTGACGAACCTCCGCTTGTTATTACCGTATTCCCTTGTATTACAAGTGCATAGGATAATATTTCAATGATTTGCTGGTGTGTTATTGGTAAATTTCTGCTTCCGATTATTGCAACTTTCTTCGCCGATTGCTGTATCGTTGCAAGTTCCATTGCCAATGCGTCTAGTGTATTGGAATCAGAATTTTCTACTTTATCCATATCATCAAGCGGTACCATAATTTGTTGTTCGTTTTTGTTTTCTTCTGACATATATTTCCTTATTTATTTATAATATTTTCAATTTATAATATAATAATAATAACACATTTTTGAAAAAATAAAAGTACATGATAAATATTTTAGAGGGATTAAACAGGGA
>CANQZO010000024.1 GCA_947628355.1 Candidatus Gastranaerophilales bacterium
AGGCTTTATCATTATTTGTGCCACAACCTGACCTACAAAAGAGCTTGCTACATTAGACAGTGCTTCAGCGCCCGATACATCCATTAATTTATTTACTATTCTGCCGAAAAATGCTACTACTCTTTGCATTATTCCGTAATAATACAATATATTCACAAGTATCATCATAAATATAAGCGCGGGAATTAACTTCATTGCAAACATAAACGCTTTATCCCCGAATATTTCTCTTAATATTTCGGGGCTGTTTGATAGCGGACCAAAGACAAAATCGGCTCCCTCGTTGGCAAATTCAAGTATTTTTTCAACAAATCTGCCTATATATTCAAACATTAATTTGCCCGGTTCAAATTTTAATATAAATACCGCAAGCAGGAATTGCAATATTAATCCTACTATTATTGTTTTATAGTTTATTGCCTTTTTATTGTTAGACATAAAATAAGCAATTAATAACATTGCTATAATTCCGAGTATTCCAAATAAAATATTCATATAAAAATCCTTACTTTCAGTATTTTAATCATACTATAAATTTGAATTTCTATAAAATGTTAACCCGTTATTCAATATAAAAAATTAACATTGCATTGTAAAATTACGGTATGAAAAAAATTATAATATTGTTTCTTTTAATGATTTTATGTTTTCCTGCATTTTGCTCGGAAAATAATTCCGAAATCCAATTTATTTATATAAACGGGTCCAATAATAACGATAAAAAAATGAAAAAATGGTTTTATGACGGGATGAATAAAATGCATAAAAATATGCTCAGTGCATTTAATAATTCAAAATTCATTCATACCGTACTTTTGGAAAACGATAAATATAAAATATCATACTTTCCGGAAGCATTTTTCTGGGGTGATAAAAGTAATGCTCAAATAAGAGCAGTAGACGCTGATTTAAAAACAACAAAGGTTTTTTCGCCGAAGATTGCTCAAAAAGTAAGAGCAATGTTAGCATATTACGTACATGACGCAATTTGGGTTTCTCATTATCGAAATATGCACCCGATTGTTGATGATTTGCATAAGCAGGTTATAAAAAATTATAAGCAGGGAAAACCTGTTATTTTGCTTGGCTACAGTGCAGGCGCTTTTATTTCTTATGAGTATCTTTTTACAAAACTACCATACATTAATACGGAAAATTATTTTATTTCTTCATATAAATCAAATGATTTAATTAAATTTATAAAAAAACAAAAATGTAATAATACATGTATAGACGCTTTGACTGAGGCACATCTTGCAATATACGGGGCTGACGGCAGGCTTATACCTGCGGTGCAAAACGATATTTTTTTTGAACAATATTTAAAGTTAGGTGATTACACAAAAAAATACTGCACTCCAAATGGCGCAGTTAAAGGGATAATAAATTTTGCAAGTCCGCTTTTGCTATTTTATTCTGATTTAAACAGCCCCGATAACCCTATGACGTACTATAACAAACTTTTATACAAATACCTGCTTGAAAATAATATGTTCTGGCTGACGGTTAATTATTCCGACGACCCTATGGGATATCCCGTTGCTGAAAATATGTCATATTATGATTTAAAAAATAAAGAAATATTAAATATTCGCTCTCGTAAAGGATTTGTATTCAGTAAAGCCGAAGAAAAAAGCAGACGAACATTTTTAGGCGCCCATACTTCTTACTGGTCAACTTCAAAAAGGTTTTCAAAACTGGTGGTAAAAGCATTTGAGCAGGGATACAATTTATATAACGATAATGATTTGTAAAATAAAGAGGGCATTTGCCCTCTTTTTTATTGTTTAGATTTTAATTCTTTTATTTGACTGTCATATTTAAAAATTGCTGCATCTCTTTGACTGATTAATTCATCTTTTTCTTTGGTTAATGTGTATATTTTATTTTGTTTTTGAGTTTCATTTAATGTTGTTGATACCTCGGCAGCTTTAATTTTTGCATTTATATCTTTAATTCTTGAATTATATGCTGATTTAATTCCTTTTTTTTCATTTTTAAGGGTTCTGATTTGGGATTTTGTTTCTAATTCCGATAATGTTACGGGTTTATTGGGATTAAGATTGTCAAATATATTTTTTGTTCCCTCAACGGTTTTATCGGTTAAATCTTTAGTTGTGCTGACTGTCTTTTTGTATCCTTTTTTTGTTGCTTTAACTGTTTTCTTTGTAATATTTTTTGTAGCGCTCACTGTTTTATCGGTTGCATCTTTAACTGCTTCTGCTGCTTTGGATGATTTTGTTGTTTCTGCGCAATATACTTGATGTCCGATTAAATTAATACATAATGCGGTTACTGCGATTAAAAATAATATTTTTTTCATTAATGCCTCCTTTAATTATACTTTAGCTTGTAAAGTATAGTCATGTCAATAAAAAAGCCTCTTAATTTAAGAGGCTTTTTATTAATTTTTATCAATTAGTTTTTAAAAGAATTTTTAAAACTGTTTATTGCATCTTGTCTTTGTTTATTTCTTGCGGCCGCGTCTGCCTTTTGTTTCGCTTGTTGGTTTTTTATATCAGTTTGCGTCTTTTTTAAATCGTTTTTAACTGCTTCCTGTTGGCTTTTAATATTTTGTTTTGTTTTTTCGATATCATTTTTTACGGCATCTTGTTTTGCTTTCATTTCTTTTTCTCTTTGAGCTTTTTTTTCTGCTGCTGCTTTTTGATTTTGTTCATGCTTAGCTTCTAAATCTTTTTGTTTTTGTTCAAGTTCTTTCATTTTCTTTGATAATACAGATTCTTCAGCAGAAGAATTTATTTTTACGGTTGGTTTTGTAACTGTTACTGTTGCTGCGTTTGCTATATTAGTATAAGCTAAACCTACTACAGCTGCTAATGCTATTGTTAATAATGCCTTTTTCATTTTTTAATTCTCCTTTTTTAATTATTTTATATTTACGTGTGAAAAATAAAATTGTGATAAAAATTCTTTTACTTCTTCTTTAGAGTATGTATTTTCTCTTATGAATTTTTCTTTAAATGTTGTTGGACCTATATATTTAATATCAAAGTTTTTAACTGTTACATCACCGGGGATTATGGTAATTGATTTTTTGCCGAATAGTTCAGAGTTAAATGCGCCGGGTAAAAATGCTAATTTGTTTTCACCGTTTGCTAAAATCTGGTCTTCATATTTTATGTTTTTCAAATATAAAGATTTAATATCAAATTTATTTCCGAATAAAGCTCCAAGTGTAGAGGTTAATTCAATATTTCTTGCATAAAACAGCGGTTGATTATCTATATATCTGAGTTCCAAATTTTTTACAATTATTATTGTTTTAAGATTAGGTTTTATTTTGTATTGTACCGAATCTACAGTAGTTATAAGGCTGGTGGCATCGTAGCATTTTTGTTCAAAATCTTTAATATTAAAAGAACTTGTTTTTATTGCGGGAATTATACTTATAAATGCTGCATATACAAGTAAAATAGCTGCAATTACAATCATAATTGTATTTTTATAATTTGACATACTGATTACCTTTCTTTTTTAACGACTATATTATAATATCATATATTTTTAAAATAAACATTAAATTCTTTACATTCAAAATGAAATCAGTAAGATATAAATATGAGAAATTTTATTATAATAATTTTAATATTACTTGTTTGTCCTTTAATTGTGAATGCGGAAGAAAAGTCATCATCAAGTTATTGGGGGGACAATACGGAGGTATTTAATAAAGGATTTGAAAATCAAAAGCCCGTATCGGATTCAAAGCTGCAAAAAACAATAGAAATGTTAAAAGAGCGCAATCGGACAAAAAAGGAAAAAAAGTTTAAAAGTCAGATAACTCCTATAACTCACGGATATGATGAGGAGCATTTAAAAGATTTTGTTCAATCGCAGGACCCTGATAACGAATTAAGCCAAACTTTAACAGTAATGATACCTATGAGAGCATACTCTGATGACGGAATATACATAAATCCGGGGTATTATAAATTATCTTGTCATAAGATTGCGAAGGATGAGTATGTTTTGGAATTATCGCAAGGCACTAAGCGGATTTTAACCGTTAAAGCAGTACAGACTCAGCAGGATTTGGAGCAGGAGAGTATTTCTTTCTGTAATGCTGAAATTATAGATAACGGAAGAATAAGGCTGATGTATGGAAGTATAGACCTTAATCTTGTAGGGTATTTATACTTTGATGAGTAAAGTTAAGCAATACCCTTTCGTTCTTTAAGTTCTTTTAATTCTTTTTGGAACGGTGAAAGGGCCGTTAATTTATTTACTACTTCGGGCATTTTTTCAATAGTGTAATTTATTTCATCTTCGGTCGTATAACGGCTGAGGCTGAACCTGATTGAGCCATGTAATGCGGTAAATGGTACTCCCATCGCTTTTAATACGTGGCTCGGGTCTAAACTTCCCGATGTGCATGCGCTTCCAGAGCTTGCGCAAATACCTATATCATCTAAATTTAACAGGATTAATTCACCCTCTATATATTCAAAACCTATATTTGTAGTGTTTGGAACTCTGTTATAAGCTGAAGAATTTAATCTTGCGTTATATATTTTGGATAAAATTCCGTTTTCAAGTTTATCTCTTAATTCTTTTACTTTTGTAGCTTCATAAGGCAGAGCGTCCTGTGCAAGCTGAGCGGCTTTTGCAAGTCCTATTATAAAAGGCACATTTTCTGTTCCCGCTCTTTTGCCGTTTTCCTGATGTCCGCCTATAACCAAAGGTGACAACAGCACTGATGATTTTACATATAATGAGCCAATCCCTTTTGGCGCGTGGAATTTATGCCCCGATATTCCCATCATATCAATATCTGTATTTTGAACATCAAGTTTTATTTTTCCTGCTGCCTGCACTGCGTCAACATAGACTTTTGTATCTTTATTTATAGATTTTACTTTTTGTGCAATTTCTTCTACGGGGAAAATTATTCCCGTTTCATTGTTAGCATACATGCACGATACAAGTGCCGTTTTTTCATTAACCGCGGCATAGAGTTCATCGGTATTTAGTTCTCCGTCTGAATTTACGCCGATATATGTAACATTATAGCCCTCTTTTTCCAGTTGTTTATAGAGGTTTAATACACAGGCATGCTCAACTTTAGTTGTAATTAAATGATTTTTGGATTTATCGGCATTAAGAATACCTCTTATCGCCATATTAGCGCTTTCACTGCCCGACGCCGTAAAAAATATTTCTTTTGCACTTCTTGCGCCGAAGAAATCTTTTATAGTTTCGCGAGCTTCTTTAATAGCACGTTGATTTTTACCGCCGAACTCATATATACTTGACGGATTTCCGTAATACTGCGAAAAATACGGAAGCATAACCTCCAATACTTTTTCATCAACTTTTGTAGTTGCATTGTTATCTAAATATATAAGTTTTTTATCTGTCATCTTTTACACCTGAATAATTTTAATATTCTCATTAATATGTTCTTTTAACATTGCCTCAACGAAATGAGTAAGAGTTAAATTTGACCTGCTGCAAGACTGGCACCTGCCTGTTAATTTAACTTTTATTTCATTTTCATCAACATCAATTAATTCAATATCACCGCCGTCTTTCCTTAATTCAGGCGAGATATATTTTTCAATAATATTATTAATTTTAATAATCATTTGAGTTTTTGTTAATTTAGGTGCTTCTTGAAAATTATTGTTAACAGAGTCAAGTATTTCTTGAATTCTACCTCTGCATTTACCGCAAGCACCGCCTGCTTTAGTATAGTTGGTAACTTCATCAACCGTTTTTAAGTTATTTGTTTTTATTTCATTTTCCAAAAACGATTTTGAAATATCAAAACACTTGCAAATGATTTCTTCATCCGCATTAGTTTTAACATCTTCATGATAATAGTTAGCGATAGCGGCTTCAAGCGCCTCATGCCCCATAACAGAGCAGTGCATTTTCTCGGGCGGCAGTCCGCCGAGAGCTTCTGCTATTTGCTTATTAGTGAGTTTGCGTGCCTCATCAATGTGTTTACCTATAATCATTTCTGTCATTATACTGGAGCTTGCGACAGCGCTTCCGCAACCGAATGTTTGGAATTTTGCATCTGTTATAATTCCGTTCTTATCAACTTTTAAATATAATTTAAGCATATCTCCGCAAGATAGAGAGCCTGCTTCGCCTATTGCATCGGCATTTTCTATTGAACCCGCATTCCTTGGGTTTCTGTAGTGATCCATAACTGTTTCTGAATAATTCCACATAATAATCTACCCTTATTCTTTCCACTTCATTATACCGCAAATATAAAAATAAGATTAAAATACATTTTAAATGTTCCTGTGCTATTATAATTTTATGTTTGATGAGTTGGAATTAGTAAAGCAAAAATGTTTAACATGTGAAAAATGTTCGCTGTGTAAGACAAGAACGAACATTGTTTTCTCCTCGGGCAATCCAAATAGCAAGCTGGTATTAGTTGGTGAAGCCCCGGGGTATTGGGAAGATCAAAAAGGCGAGCCGTTTGTTGGTAAAGCAGGTCAGCTTTTGGATAAAATTTTTGAATGTGTAGGGCTTTCAAGAAAAAAAGATGTTTATATATGTAATACCATAAAATGCAGACCGCCCGAAAACCGCGATCCTTTGCCTGAAGAAAAATCTGCCTGCAAGGAATACCTTGACGCCCAGCTTGATATTTTAAAACCTAAAATTATATTAATTTGCGGCAGAGTCGCTTTAAATACCTTTTTGCCCGACAAATGCGGAATAACTAAAGTCCGCGGGCAGTGGTTTGACGGCCCTTACGGCTCAAAAATGATGCCTATTTTTCACCCGTCTTACCTGCTACGAAATGCCTCACGTGAAAAAGGCAGTCCTAAGTGGCTTATGTGGCAGGATATTAAAGAAATTAAAAGAGCTTATGATGCACTTTAGTTTATTCTATTATTAATAAAAATTTATAGACCATTTCTAGTAATTTTTTATTTCTGCATATCTTTTTTATAACAAATTTTATTTTTTCTGCATTATTTTTTTCAATATTGTCAAAATCAAAAAGGACATTTGGTGAAATATAGAGTGCCTTGCAAATAAGCTCTAATTTTTCGGCAGATACAAAATTATTCCCGAGCTCAATCTGACTTAAACTTTTAGGTGATATCCCTATCAGTTCCGAGAGTTGTTCCTGGGTAAGCTCACGCTCCAGTCGTTTTTCTTTAATTTTTTTACCAAAATTCTTTTTTATGTCCATTGTTAAATGATAGTCTTTTTTAAAATAGAGTAAACCTATTGACAGTAGAATTTATACATCTTAAAATAGAATTATTCTATTTTAAATATCAATTAGTAAGTCGGGTAGTATTTATGCTGGAATTAATATTAAAAAAATTAAAAAAAGAAGACATAGGCGAACCTCCATATGAGTATGAATTATTAATCAACTTGGCGGAAAGCGAGTACCCTAAATATTTAAAAAAGATGTTTAAGGGAATGACGGGGAAAGAATTAAACTTAAAACATCCGAAAACATTTAATGAAAAAATACAGTGGATAAAGTTATATGACAATAAGCAGCAAAAAAGCGAACTAACGGATAAAGTAAAAGTTCGCGAATGGGTAAGGGAAAAAATAGGAGAGAAATATTTAAAACCTGTATTATGGATAGGAGAAAAATATGACGATATCCCGTTTGAAACCTTACCCTGTTCTTTTATTATCAAAGCAAACCATGGATGTAAATGGCAGTACAAGATAAAAAATAAAGAAGAATTTATAAAAGAGAAAGCATTATTTAATTATATAAAAGAGCGGTTTGACGGGTGGATGAGTCAGACATTTTTCCATTGGGCAGGTTTTGAAATGCAGTATAAGGGGATAGAGCCGAAGATATTAATTGAACCAATACTTATAGATGAAGATAAGCTATACCCGATTGAATATGAAATTTATTGTTTTAACGGAGAACCAAAAATCTATCAAAAGATAGAGTATAGTATGCCTCCTAAGTGCAGTGTATATAATGAAGATTTTAGTGAAAGTGAACTAATATTAAGTTCAAACTATATAAAAGAAAACGAACCTGCGGCAGAAACATTAAAAAAGGCTGTAGAGTTATCGAAAGAGCTTGCAGCGGGGTTCAAACTCGTGCGGGTGGACTGGCTGTTATACAACAATCAAATTTACTTTAATGAAATGACCTTCACACCTTATTCCGGGTTTTTCGCAATTGATGATAAAACGAATTTAAAGATAGGTAAGATGTTAAAGCTGTAAGAAAACAAACAAACGGAGCAAACGAAATGGAAGAAGTAGATTTAAGTCAATTTAGTGAAGCAGAGATAATGTCTATGTACTCTAATATAATAGAAAGCGGAGAGCAAGTAATAATTGCAAAATGTATGTCTGGTTATCAAGGTTCTTGTAGCAACGGAAGATGTTATTGCTGTGCAAAGGGTGCAGGGGCTACAAGAGATTGTTACACTGACTGGTGATAATTAAGATATATCTAAGGAAAAACAGCAACATTTTCTTAATTTATAAGAGATTTATATAAATTTTTATATTTTTCTGCACTTTTTGACCATGAAAAATCTGCACTCATTGCATTTTTAATAAGATTTTGCCACTCTTTTTTGTTTTTATATGTCTTTATTGCATATTGTATAGCGCCGAGCATTTCATGAGCATTGTAATTATAAAACTTAAATCCGTCAGCATTTTCATTAGGATACGCTTTTACGGTATCATCAAGCCCGCCTGTCGCTCTTACTATAGGGATTGTTCCATATTTCATTGCTATTAATTGAGATAATCCGCAAGGTTCAAACTTTGACGGCATTAAGAACATATCCGCTCCCGCATATATTTTATTGCAGAGGTCTGCGCGGTATTCTATCCTTGAGCGGATATTTTTTGAATTGTAGCTTAACCAAACAAAAAAGTCCTCATATCGCTTTTCGCCCGTGCCTAAAACTATTATATCCGCTTCAAGCTCTCTTAATTCGTTTTCAACAGCTTTTAATAAATCAAATCCTTTTTGTTCTACGAGCCTTGATATTATTGCAATTAACGGGCGGTCTTTTTTGTATTCAAGCCAATATTCATTTAAAATATCCTGTTTGCATTTTTCTTTGTTTTTTAAATTTTTAATATCATAATTATAATTAATCAATTTGTCTGTTTTCGGGTTAAATTCGTCGTAATCTATTCCGTTTAAAATCCCCTCTAACTTATATTGATTGTTCCTTAACGTCCAATCCATGCCCTCGCCATAATCGTAGGTTAAGATTTCCTGCGAATATTTTGGGGATACCGCAATTATTTTATCGGAATAATTAATTGCGCCTTTCATCCAATCAAGGTTCCCCCAGTCCTCAAGCCCGTCTTGATGATATACTTCATCTCGGCTGATACCTGCAAAGTCAAGAATTTCAGGAAAATATCTGCCCTGATATGCCAAATTGTGAATAGAAAATACTGTTTTTGTATTCTTGTAAAAATCATCATTTTTATATGAGGTTTTTAACCAAACGGGTATCATTGCCGTGTGCCAGTCGTTGCAATGTATTATATCGGGTTTAAAATTTAAGGCTCTTGCATATTCCAAAACGGCTTTAGAAAAACAAATAAACCTTTCCTGCTCATACCAGCTGTCTATGCCTTGCGGGTATACGCAGTTAAAGCAGGAATAAAACTTGGGATTATCTATAAAAAATACATTAATATCAGTATTTGGGAGCTTGCACATTGAAAGAGTAAAAACATATTCGGCATAACCGAAGCGCAATTGCAATCTTGAATTTTCAAGTTCTTTTATTCCGTATTTTTCTTTATCTATACTGCCGATTAGCGGAGTAAAAATTGCAATTTGAGTATTATTATCTTCAATATGCTTCGGCAGAGAACCCATAACGTCGGCGAGTCCCCCTACTTTTGTAAACGGTGCCAATTCAAATGCCGCATATAATATTTTCATAATCTGCCTCTTTTACGCTAACTTTGATAGATATTCAAGCGAATATTTTAATATATCTTCCGTCTTTGTACAGTCTTTTTTGTAATTTAATACTTCTTTTATAGCATTTTTTGCTTCGTTTACGCTATAGCCCAGAGAGATTAAAACGCTTTGAACTTCAACTATTGAATCGGAATTGATTTCTTTTGAAGTTTCTATATCTGCAACATCTACAGGTGTTACGTTCGACCAGTTAATTAACTTATCTTTTAACTCGAGTATAATTTTTTGCGCAACCTTTGCCCCGACTCCCTTTGCTCTGGATAATTCTTTAAAATCCTCGCGTATCATTATATCTATAAGCTCTGATATTGAAAATTCGTCTAAAATTAATAACGCGAGTTTAACTCCAATTCCCGAAACGCTTTGAAGTATGTTAAATATATCTCTTTCTTCTTTTGTTAAAAACCCCGTTAAACTCATGGAGTCTTCTTTATGGCTTAGAGATACGTACACTTTAACTTCGCCGTCAGATATCTTTTCAACGGTTCTCTTGCCTGTATGCACCAGATAGCCTATATTATTAACATCTATTACCACATAAGCTCCGCGGTAAGAGTTTATTTGTTTTGAAGCCAATGTCCCTTTTAAATAATCGTACATTTTATATCCCGTCTGTTTCTTTCAATTTGTTATATGTTTCAAGTGCCGTTTTAGCTTCTTTATCTTTTTTTAACTGTTTTAAAGCGAAAGCTAAATTATAGTAAAAATTTGCTTCATTAGATTTTAGTTTTATTGCTTTCTCAAACTCGTTTTTAGCTGATTTATAATTTTTTAACCCCAGATACGCACAGCCTAAATTATAATAGTAATAGGCAAAATCTTTTTTGTGCTTGATTGCAAGTTTATATTCGTTAATTGCGCTGTTGTATTTTTTTTCTTTTAAATAAATATTGCCTAAGTTGTAGTGAGCCTTATCAAAATCGGGTTTTAATAAAATTGATTTTTGAAAGAAAAAAATTGCATTTTCCTCATTGTCAAAGTCCTGTGACATATTGCCGAGCAGATACCATATTTCATAATCTCTTTTATCTTCCGTAATTGCAGAGCTCATTTTGTAGGCTTCTTCAAGATTATTAGAGTTGTATAGTGCAATAATTTCTTTTTTCTTTTCTTCAAAACTTTGATCGCCAAAACAGTAATTGCATTGAACAAAGAACAAAAATAAAGTTAAAATTAAAAATAATTTTTTCATAATCTACCCGTAAATATTATAAAATAATTAAAAAATAATGTAAAATTTTATAACAATTCAGTGATTTTATACAATTTCTTTGGTAAAAAAAACTTTATATAAATATAACGAAGATATAGGCAGATATGATTAGTTTAGATTTAGACTTATTGTATTTAAACAGATACTTTAATATCGGTGTTGATAAACTTCAGCAGTACCGAAATAAAAGTATCACTGAAATCATGGAAATTGAAGCTGAAAGCGGGAACAGAGCCGCGGCTGATTTTCTGACGCAAATTACAAGCGACCCGACAAAACTTGTTAAGGCTTTTCAGCTGATTAATCCGAGAAACAGATATTTAATACTTATAAATATGAATAAAGATGATTTAACAAAGTTTATCGGAATGCTTGAACCCGAGCAGCTTGTTTTGGGGTTAAGTGTATTTACTCAAGAGGGACTTTTAAAATTAATGCTTGAGCTTCCGACGGAAACTCTGTCTAAACTCGTTATGAAAAATATGGACACGGAAAAGTTCCTGCAAATTATACCGGAAGACTTCTTAGACGAGTTTTTAACCTCGGATAAAATTGATAAAGATTTAATAATGAAATCTCTTGAGCAAGTTGATGAAGAACAAATGCAAAAAATGATGGAAAATATGACAGGTCAGCCCTGTTATGATAATAAAGAGGCAATTATTCAAAATCTTGCTTCAATGGACGATAAAAAGTTTATGGAGTCCATATTGAGTTTTGAGCGTAAGGGCAAAGAACAGATAATATCCGGAATATTAAATAAAAGACCGGATTTAATGCAGGAGTTTAATCCGGAGGCTTTAGTATTTCCGTTTTCAAAAATGGAAAAAGGTGAAATTTTAAAGGCATTATCAGAACTTGAAACAAAAGAATTAATGCCTATGTTTGAGGATTTACCGCAGGAGGTGCTTGCTCTTGTTGCAACACAGATTGACCCAAAAGTATTTGCAAAAGTTCTTACTTCTGAGTTTCTTGATGTTATAGCTGAATGCGGGATTGATTTTTAATTAAAATTTTTTATTTTGTTGATGTAATAAAAAAGTTTTTTGAACCGCTCTTGCGTTTCGGCAAAGAATTTCTTCTTTTTTTAAAAATTCGCTGTTAAAAGTTGCATTAGTTAAACAATAAGAGCAGTATTGGCAGTAGCTATATTTAAAACATTCTTTTAAATTTTGAGTAGTATAAAGTTTTTGAAATTCCGGCAGTGCTTTTTCTTTGATTTCTTTTAAAGTTGTGTTTTTTAAGTTTCCCAAAGAATACTTGGAATACAAACAAGGTGTAACATTTAAATCAGGCTCAATGCACATTTGAGAATACCCAGCCTTGCAGATTTTTTTATCATTCTTTTTAAATTTTTTGTATTTATGTTCTAAATCTAATAAAGTCGGATAACGCCCTGTATAATATTTAACCATATCATCTTCGGAGAGTGCGGCATTAAGGTTGTTGTTATCAGGATTATATATAAAACAACAGGCATCAGAATAACCGACATTTAAAGACTCAGCCATTGTCATTAAGTCGTTATAACTGTTTTTATTATAATTAGATTGAAAATTTAAGATACCTACAGTTAAACCGGCTTGTTTAAATTTCTTTAAAACAGACAAAGTTTTATGATGAGAGCCTGAAGTTCTTGTCATATTATCGTGGACTTGGGGATTTACACTGTATAAAGACAATTGAATATTTGAGGGATAGAGTTCAATAATAGAGTTAAATAAATCTTCATTGTCATAAAAACTTTGCCCGTTAGAAAAAATAAATAATTTTAAATACTTACTTTTAATGTATTTAGCAATATTTAAAAAATCATTATTTAAAGTACATTCCCCTCCTGTAAGCTGAACTTCGCTAACACCAAGATTAATAGCCTCATCAATAATATTTTTAGCCTGTTCAAAGGATATAAAATAATCATCCATATTTTTAGGATTACAGCA
>CANQZO010000025.1 GCA_947628355.1 Candidatus Gastranaerophilales bacterium
CGAATGCCGAAAAAGCTCAAAAATTTTATTCGAGTTTAAGCAATGCTGCAACGGGTAAATCCGCAGCCGAAAGCGCTGCAGTTTTTGAAGAAGCTGCCGTAAAAGCTGAAGCTGCAGTTAATAAACCAATAACTCAAACAATCAATAATGCTGATGATATTGTTAAAAATAATAAAAGTATAAAAGAAACAGTATTAAAAGTAATAAAATCAAAAAAATTCAAATACGGAGCAATTGCCGCAGCAGTTATTATTGCGGGAACTGCAATTTTTACTTATTTAAAAAAGAAAAACAAAAATAAACACAATCTTAATACCGTTAAATAAATTTTTCGCAACATAATTAATTTTTTTATGCAAATATAATATTTTTTTGCTAAAATTATTCCTGTATTTATTAAGGGGATATTTTATGAAAAATAAAATAATTATGTTTTGGGCTATAGTAATAATAACTATAATATCCGCAGTCATAATAAAGGTAAAACCAATTCCTTTGGGACTGGATTTAGTCGGAGGTTCAAGAATTGTTCTTGAAGCGCAGACAACAGATACAATATCAGAAATAACACAGGATATGATGGACGGATTAAAAGCAGCACTTGAAAACAGAGTCAATGCAATGGGCGTATCCGAAACCATGGTTCAGCAAATGGGTGATAAACGTCTGCTTATAGAAATTCCTAACATCTCAGACCCTAAACTTGCAAGAGAATTTTTAGGTGAAACCGCGGAATTGGAATTTAAAAAACCCATACTTGATGATAACGGTAACGTAAAAGGCTGGGAGCCTTCGGGGTTATCAGGCGAAGATTTAAATAAAGCACAGGTCGGAACCGATGCTGCCGGCAGGTGGCTTATTTCACTTGAATTTAACGGTAAAGGCGCTCATAAATTCGCTAAATTAACCAGAGAATTTAAAGGTTTTCCGATTGCTATTTACTTTAACGGGGAAAGCGTTTCAGAACCTGTTGTTCAACAGGAAATTACGGGCGGTAATGCTCAAATAACAGGTGAATTTACACATGATGAAGCCAAAAAAGTTGTTGACCTTTTAAATGCAGGAGCACTGCCGGTTCCTGCGGAAATTATTGAAGAAAATACCGTCGGACCTACTTTAGGTGCCGACAGTTTACATAAAAGTAAAACCGCAGGTTTTATCGGAATTATTGCCGTTATGCTGTTTATGATTGTATGGTACAGAGTCCCCGGTTTAATTGCTAATATTGCACTTATTGTTTATTCTTTAATAGTTTTTGCGATATTTAAAACAATCCCCGTTACACTGACTTTAGCAGGTATTGCAGGATTTATTTTAAGTATAGGTATGGCGGTTGACGCTAATATATTGATTTTTGAACGTACAAAAGAGGAATTAAAATCGGGCAGAACATTGTTTACCGCAATTAACTCCGGTTTTGACAGAGCGTTTACAAGTATATTCGACTCAAATATGTCTACAATAATTATTTGTGCAATATTATATTTCTTAGGTTCAAATATTGTTAAAGGGTTTGCACTTACACTTGCAATAGGTGTTATGGTTAGTATGTTCTCCGCTATAACGGTGACTAAAAACCTTATGCACCTTATATTTGGTACGGGACAATTAAAATACCCCGCATTATTCGGACTTAAAGAATCTGATATAAATGAAGCCTATGAAGCGTCCGAAACTAAGCGAGAAAAAGCTAAATTCGGAGTACTTGATTAATTAAGAGGAGATTATAAAATGTCATATAGTGTTTTTGACGCAAAAAGATATGTAGATGTAATTAAATACAGATGGCTGTGGCTGTGTATTTCTTTTATATTCCTGCTGCCCTGTATTATTGCTATGTTATGGTCAGTAAAAGTTTACCCTACTCACACTCCGTTACTGGTAGGTATTGACTTTACGGGCGGTACTATTATTCAATATTCCGTGAATAAAGAAATTTCCACTAATGAAATCGGTAAAATCAGACTTGATTTATCAAATAACAATATAGAAAACCCTGTTATTCAAGTATTAAAACCTACTACAACAGATAACAATTCAAATATTAAAAATATTATATCCATCAAAACCAAATTTTCACAAGACGGTCAAAATGAAACTATAGACAAAGTAAGTGAAGTATTAAAAGTTGATTACCCCGATGCTCAACTGGTTCAAGTTAATTCGGTAGGTCCGCTTTTAGGCAAGCAGTTATTTATTAATTCTTTAATTGCCATATCACTTGCTCTGCTTGGTATTGTAATTTATTTGACCATAAGATTTCATATAGAATTTGCGGTTGTAGCCTGCATTGCTCTATTCCATGACGTATTAATTACCGTCGGAGTATTTTCTATTTTAGGATTGTTTTACGGAGTTACCGTTGACAGCTTATTTATTACCGCTATACTTACGGTTCTCGGCTACAGCGTTAATAACACTATTGTTGTATTTGACAGAGTTAGAGAAAACTTAAAATTCTATTCTAAAAAAGCTACTTACGATGAAATAGTTAATGTTTCAGTTAACCAGACACTTGCAAGAAGTATTAATACATCATTAACAACATTATTAACTTTGGGCGCACTATACTTCCTCGGCGGTGTTACAACAAAAGATTTTGTACTCGTTATGATAATCGGTGTTATTGCAGGAACATACTCCAGCATATTCCTTGCAAATACATTAATTGCACTTTGGAATGAAGTCCAAACAAAAAAAACAAAACAGCGCACGGAAGCATAAAATGACGGAATATAAAGCGTTATCTGAATTTATACGCGAACAAAGAGAAAAAGCCGGTTTATCTGTTACGGGGCTTGCTAAAAAAACAGCGTTATCTGTTGAGCAAATTGAAGATATAGAAGCGGGTAAAGAACTGTTTTTACCTGCTACCGTAAGACAAAAACTGGCTAAAGGCTTAAAACTAAACCCTATTGATATAAAACACTATGAAAGAATACTTATAGGGTCTTACGATAAAGTTACGGACAAATATATTAATGACGTAAAACGCTTAATATTAGAGGGTGAAACGGATAATTTAATCTGTCCTATCTGCGGTGCTAAATTAAATACTAAAGTTATCAGATTGTTAGACCTTGAAGATAAAATTGCATTGCACCCGAAAGCACAATGCAGTAAATGTTCGTTTCAGATTAAGTAACCGTCTACTCCTCTTTTACTTGCTTTTTGGAATAAAGAGTTATTGACATTTTAATTAAAAGATAGTCTTCATTTCCCGAAAATGCGGTAACATCAAGATTTGATATTGATATTAAATAAGGAAAAGAATTTGTAAGTTCATTTAAAAATGTTTTCAGTTGAGAGTATGTGGCAACAAAAAAGAATTTTAATTCACATACATTATAAGTATCCGAAAAATTATTATAAATTGTACTGTTAGCAGGCTTCATATCGTACTCAATAGACCTTATAAGCAATCCGTTGTATTGAGCCCGTTTGATAATATCATCAAACATTGTACCGAACTTACCTAAGTTTTCATCAGTATTTACATTTTCAGTTAAATATATCTGTTTTAAGGATTGTATCTGTATATCTTCCTGTTTTTGCTTCTCTTTTTCCTCATTATATTGTTCTTCAAGTTTTACAACTTCATTAGTTTCATTAAGAATTTTTGTTTTAACATTTTGGTAATTTGTTATTGCAGGAGCTGCAAATAAATAAAGTATTATCACAAATATTAAAACCGAACCGATTATAATTATTGAAACTAATTGACTGTTTTTTTTATTCATATTGTCCTCATTATTTTAAATTATTATATTACCGGAGGCGGAGGAGTCATTGAACTTCCGCTGTTAGTCGGAATTGGAGCAACCGCAGGCTGTACATTACTTGTAGCAGGTACTACATTCGCAGATGTCGCTGATGTATTTTGAACATCGCCGGCGTCATCTTCCATATAGATATCATGACTTGCAGTTTTTATTTCAAATGTATATCCGTTAGGTATCCTGTTTATTGTTGTATCATACTCCGTGTTAATTGAGAGTTTTGATAAAGTTAAATCACCATTTTTCTCTCTTAAACCTTTAACAAAAGTATTAACGGATTCACTTGATTTTGCTTCACCTACAATTCCTATTCCGCCTTCATAATTTGTTTTTAACTTTTTAATATATATTGATTCCGGTGTTTCTGTTGAAAGCGCATTATAAACATTTACTATTGCGGTATTATTATCAACTATTTGTTTTAAAACAGGAAAAATACTTGCATTTCTGTTTTTTTCATTTCTCTTTAACCTTTGTTCATATTTTTCCTTTTTTTGTTTTATCTTTGCAGAATTATCCGCAACACTGTTAGATAAAGAGTTCATAATTAAATTTATTGTCATTCCGAAAATTAAGCCTAAAATTATTGCTAATGATAAGAAAACTATAATTAATCTTACCATTTCAACTTCATATCCGAATACTTCGAGTTTAGCCGCCTTTATTCTTTCGGGCGGAAGGAAATTTATATTTAACGGATATTCATCATATTCCGCAACTGCCGCACCTACAGCTTCTAATGTTAAATATGTTATCATATTTGTATCAACATCACTGCTGAAATCAGATATTTCGATAAACCTTTCATCAGAGTTTATACTTTTATTTATAAAATCTATTTCACCTGCAAAATCAAGTAATTCAGACAGGGTTTCAGCATCAACTTCATCGGTTTCACTTATTATCAGCAATGTTTGAGGATTATGCTGTGATATTGAACTTGAAGCTATTTTTGATATAGCAGAGTTTACTTCTTCAGGTGAAAACGATTTTACGGCTAAAGGTTCTTCATAGTAATCTATTAATATATTACCTTCAAGATAAAATGTAGAACAGCTGTTTGGTGTTATTAAAAGTATTGTCGTTCTTTCTTCTTTTTCAACATATTTTGAAAATCTGTCACAGAATTGTATTGATCTTAACAATGAAGAATATGAAGAATCTATCCTTTCCAATTCGCAATTCAAATTATCAAAAATCTCAATAAATTTAGCAACAGCTTTTGACTGAATAGCTCCGTATGCTACTTTCTTTTGCCCGCCGGTTTTATTGGAAGCGATTTTAGAATAGGAAATAATCGGTTCATTTCTTTTAAATATATATAAATCTTCAATTTCTGACTGCAGATTTTCTATTATAAAAGGAGTTTCCGATTCACTATCTATTGCAGTAATACCAAAATGAACATTTGGCAGATTTAATGTAACAGAACACTGGCTCGGATCAAGTCCTGCCTCATCAAATAATCCTTCAAGAACTTCTTTCAGTTCATCATAATCTATTATTTCTCTTATTGCATTATTGTATTTTACATTTCCGGATACATATTTTTCTACCGATTTAGTACGACTATTTACACAAACAAGTTCAATAAAATTGTTTGATGAAATACTTATACCGATATGTGTCTTTTTCTTAAATCCGACTTTATCTAATAACTCATTCATAATCAACCTGTTTTTATTCCCTTATAATAATAACAATAATAGACTAATATTAAAATTAAGGCAACAAAACTATTAGATTATTTTTTATGAATAAATACTCCGTTTAATGTATAATAATTTTTATGGAATATTATGTTTACGGAAGAAATAATGTTACGGAACTGTTAAAAGACGGTTCAAGAAGTATAAGCAAAATTATTTTAATGAAAGGGCAGAATAATAACGCTAAATTTGCCCAAATAATTAGTTTAGCAAAAGAGCGCGGTATTATTTTTCAATTTCTTCCAAAAGAAAAGTTTAATCAATTCGGTGAAATATCGCATCAAGGTGTAATCGCATATACTCCGCCCGTAAAATTTGTTGAGTTTGAAGATTTTATCAATAATAAAAATGAAGAAAAAAAATATAGAAAGATTATTATTTTAGACGGAATTGAAGACCCTAACAATTTCGGTTCAATAATCAGAACAGCTGTATGTGCGGGATTTGATGCCCTAATTTTCCCCTCAAGGCGTAATGCCTCCGTTAACGCTGCGGTTGAAAAATCATCAGCCGGCGCAGTTAACCACATAGATTTAATTATGGTTAATAGCCTTACTGCCATTATAGATAGGCTGAAAGATAACGACTTTTGGATAATTGCAACGGATATTAATGCTAAAGATAATTATTACGACATTGATTATTGCAATATGAATTTTGCAATAGTCCTTGGAGCCGAAAAAGACGGTATTTCCACCGCTATTTTAAAGAAATCGGATTTTAAAATTAAAATTCCGATGTTAAATAATTTTAACTCTTTAAATGTAGCTAATGCCGCAAGTATTGTTATTTATGAAGCGTTAAAGCAAACAATACAAAAAACGGGGAATGTTGTATAATATTTATTATTGGAGGCATAATGGCTGAGGAGCAGGATAAATACACTTTAAATGATATAGAACCGGATGAATCGGAATTTAATATTCTTGCAGACGATGAAGATATTATAAATGCAGTTGAAGAACCTAAACTTCCGGAAACTCAAAACAGTGCAATTGCTGACGATTCAGTTAAAATTTATCTTCAGCAGATTGGAAAAATAAAATTATTCAATACTGAAGAAGAACTTGAAGTCGCTAAAAAAATTAAAGAAGAAAATTCGGAAGAAGCTAAAAAACAGCTTGTTAACGCTAATTTAAGACTTGTTGTAAGTATCGCAAAAAAATATATAGGCAGAGGGCTTTCATTTCTTGATTTAATTCAAGAGGGCAATATGGGGCTTATGCGTGCAGCTGAAAAATTTGATTATTCTAAAGGATATAAGTTTTCTACATATGCAACATGGTGGATACAACAGGCTATTACACGTGCTATTGCAGATAAATCAAGATTAATAAGACTTCCCGTTCACATGATTGAAACATTAAGCAAAATAAAAAAAATATCCATGGATTTAACAATAGAAAACGGCACCGCACCCACTAAGGAAGAAATAGCATATAAAATAGGCATGAGTCCTCAAAAATTATCAGCTTTGATAGAATCCGCTCAAGGCACTATTAGTATGGAATCACCTGCCAATCAAAAGGATGATAATACTAAATTATCCGATTTTATTGTGGACGAAACTACTCTTTCACCCGATTCTAAAGTTACGCAGGATAATTTATTCTGCGATATTAAAAAAATGCTTAATCATTTAAGCGAAAAAGAACGCAATGTGCTTATAATGCGCTATGGGCTTGATGATAACGGAGAGAAAAAAACTCTTGAAGAAATAGGCAGCTATTACGGTGTATCACGTGAACGTATCCGCCAGATTGAAAACAGAGCTATGAGCAAATTAAAAAAACTTTGCAGAAACAATAATATTACTAAAAATTTAAAAAATTATATATAATGTCCCGTTGAACCAAAATGTGCTATAATTTTTGCATAGTTTTATGGAGTTTTTTAAATTGAATGAAATTTCTTCGGATAAATTCGCAAGCGTTATAGCAAGAATTTTAGATGATAAACAGGGAAAAGATATCAAAATTTTAAATATTTCAAACATCTCCGTTCTGGCGGATTATTTTGTTATTTGTTCATCAGATTCGAGCACCCATGTTAAATCACTTACGGGTTACGTGCGAGAAAAGATAAAAGAGCATTTTAACAGAATACCCATAGGTGAAGAAAATGACTCTAAAAACCGTTGGAATTTACTTGATTATGGAGATGTAATTGTTCATATCCTTCATAAAGAAGAACGTGAAACTTATGCACTGGAGAGATTTTGGAACCATGCTTTCTGCATGGAAGAATCCGAGTGGAAACAAAAATCACAAGAGTATTCTGATTATAAGGTATAACTAATTTAAGGAGATAAAATGAAAAAATTATTAACAGCTTTAATTTTTTTGATGACGTTAGGAATTTTTACTATTGTTAATGCTGATGAATTTGATAATTTAGAAGGGATAACTCCCGCGCAAAAAGAACAAATCGCTCAAATTCAACTTGTTTATAAACAGGAATATAATGCAAATGAAACAAAAATTATGGATTATACAAATAAATTAAGTCAAATTAAACAAGAAACTTCCCATGATCCTGCACAGCAGGCTCTATTAATCGGTGCTTACGAAAGAAATATTAATGCGCTTAAATCTCGTCAGGAACAATTAAAACAAGAAACTGACAAAAAATATAAATCCGTATTGACAGAAAAGCAATTTCAGCAATATCTTACTCAGCAAATTAAAGTTGAAAATGCTTTTAATGATTTCTTAAAAAAATAAAAGGAGTAAATTATGAAAAAGACACTGTTTGGTATTTTTACATTAATATTTTTATTGTTTTTTTCCTGTGTATCAGGTGCTTTTGCTTATGTTAATTCAAAAAGCGATATGAATATAATAATACAAAAATTGGATCAGCTTTATGCTTTTGATTGTTCAACTTTCATTAACAAGGGAGAATTAATAGGAAATAAACTTGACGGTTTTAATTTCTTAACCGCTACTTATAAAAGGCAAGTTTCGCTTACAAGAGAAAATATTGCCAATTCAATGAATAAAATTGATATAGTTCAAAATTCCGAAGATTTTTCCGATACCGATAAGGAAATGCAAATAAATCAGCTTTATAAAGATTGTAATTCCGCAATTGCAGATTTACATAATAAAACAATGAATTACTTACTGGATTTAAGAGCAGAATTACCTACAATTACTTATGACAGGTATAAAGCTAAATTTGATGCTTATTTTAACTCACTTCATATAGGTGTCAGACAATAATGAACTTTTAAATTTTTTCTTCGTTATACATAATGAAAAGAGGAAAAAATATGGAAGAAGAAAATTTTGAAAAACTTTCTTTATTATTAAAAGAAGCAGCACCTGAGTATTTAAAATATGAAGCAAAACAGCGGTTGAGAAAAAAAATCATCTGTTGTTTTGCTGTTTTTTGTATATTTCTTGCCTCTTATACCGGATTTTACTTATATGACTATAAAATTTATACTATGGAGCAAGACTCATATATAAGCTCAATAGGTTTGCCCGTTGATGAATACGGTTTTCTTCAATTTTAAGGAAAAATATTTTGAAATCTATAATTAATCAATATAAACATAATATAAAAAAAATAATATCCGCCATGACAGGTTGGGAGAATGAAGATATCGAACAAGAAGTTTATATTAAGACCTGGAAAAACAGGGATAAATATAAGGAACAAGGAAAATTTACAAGTTGGATTAATACCATAACCGCAAATCTTTGCCGTGATTACTTACGCTCATCTTATTTTAAAAATTCGAAAAATACTATTACGCAAGATGATGCTATTTTAGAAATTAAAGATGAGAAAGAAAATATTGAACTTGAACTTATCCGCAAACAAAGACAAAAAAGGGTAATAAAATCGATTAATGAACTAAAACCCAAATTAAGAGAAGTAATCATAATGTATGAAATAAAAGAAATGAGTTATGAAGAAATATCAAAAAAATTAAGATGTCCTATAGGAACAATCCGTTCAAGATTATTTACCGCACGGAAAGAATTATACACAAAATTAAAAGATTTACTTTGAAAGGAGAAAGTATGAACAAAAAACTTTTAATCGGATTATTTGTATTAGGTTTAATAACGGTTAATGCAAATGTATCAAAAGCAGAAGAAACAAACAAAAACGTGGTAAAAAACCCTTATGAAATTCAAAAACCTATGGCATATAAATACATTGGTGAAGTACCGCCTGCTCTTAAACATATGGGACCCGGACCTCAAATAGATAAAAAACATCAGATGAAATTATACGGTCCCTATGAGCATGCTAACAGACAAGCTGAATTTGAAAAAAAATTAAATTTAACAGAAGAACAAAAAAAGCAAATTGAAGAAAACAGACAAAAAGATCACGAAAAAATCAAACCCATTGTGGAGCAAATAAAGCAAAAACGTCAGGAAATAAGAAGCACAATAGAATCTGCAACTCTTACAGATGAAGAAAAATCAAAGAAAACGGCTGATTTGTTAAAAGAACTTGATGCTCTTAAACTTCAAGCCGATAATTTAAGAAAAGAAAACATGAAAAATTTTGAAAATATCTTAACGGAAAAGCAAAAGAAAGATTTTGAAAAAATTAAACAAGAGCGCAAGAAAACAATGGAAAAACGGGCTAAAAAATTTGAAAAGATGAAGAAAAAACATCCTCATCCGAAAAGAGAAATCGGTTTACCGGTCCAACCAAAACCGCAGCCCGAAACTAAATAAGTTAAAAGGAGCCAAACGGCTCCTTTTATTTTACCCATTTAAAACTCTGTACATAATTTGATGAATTAATATTTCCGTTTATAATAGCTTGGAATATTCTTGAATCATAATCGCCGTTTGTAAAAGGCGGAATTTTTTCAACATCTTCAATAAAATTCTTACGCCCGAAATCCAAAAGTGATATTCCCGGGATTAACCTAAAGAATGTATTTAATGATGTATTTCCTACGGCGCCAAAAATTGTTGAAATTCTTTTTGACAATTTACCCAATATTTCCATATTAGCTGAATTATTTGAGATATCATAGTTTCCATGTATATACAAACTTAGGTTTTCGCCCGTTGAATATATCTCAATATTATCAGCTATACCGTTATTAATTTTACAACTTCCGCTAATATTAGAAAAATAACCTGTTTTAACCAGATTTAGCAATTCCAATATACTGTTTAAAGTAAATCCTGTTATTCCGCTTTTAATTATATTGCTTGCGCGAAGCAGATACTCCAGCGAACCGAGTTTCGGCATTCTTCCGTCAAGTATTTCAAAATAAACAAATCCCGACATATTTTTAATAATTTCTTTATCGGTTGCTCCTTTGGATTTAATTATTATTTTTCCGTTCGCACTTCCGTATATTTGATCTTTAGCGTCAAAGAGATTTTCCGCCGCATAATTTGCATCCACGTTATTTAATTCAAAATCACAGTCAAATTCCGTATTTGAAAGATTATATGATAATTTGCCGTTAACTTTACCCGTTCCGACATCTACATTAATTTTATCCGCTTTGAATACACCGTTTTTATCTATTGAAAATTTACTTGTAAAGTTATTTGCAATCAAATTTTTAAATGTTACTGTTTTTACGTCTAAAAATCCGTTTTCAATTGACAGCCCCGACAAATCAAGATTTTTTATTTTATTATTTGTATTCATTGCCTTATGCGCCTGCGTAAGACTTTCAAAAAACTTGTTATCATCAAACTGCTGAGCATATACGTTTAATGATTTTATTATAGGTCTTGCGCTGATTTTATTTTCCAATATTGAATTAACTTGGATTTTGCCGTCTGACATAAACCCGAACAAACTCAAATCTATCTTATCGTTTTTTGCGGATACTTTTATATTTTTTAATAACGTATCAAACAGCGGTATATCTATATTATGACAGTCTATTTTTCCTAAAATCTTTCCTGTTTGTAATTTTGCGTCCGTAATATATTTTAAATCACAATTAAAAGAACCCTGCCTTAATATTTGATTTTTCAAAAACAAATTTAATAATCTTGCGGGAAGATTTTTATTGGTTTTTACATATATCTCCTGAGGGATTATTATATTATCACTTTTTACTTTTAATATTGCATTTGCGTTCGCAAAAATTATCGGATAAGTTTTATTATTTTGTGATGAAATATATTTTGTATAATTAAATTTTTTAACATTTATAATATCTTCATTTATATCAATATCACTTACAAATTCTCGTTTTTCAGTTATTTCACCAAAATTTACTCCGTCATATGTAATATCGGACTCGGGATTTAACGTAAGTTTAGGTGAAATTGAAATATGCTTATCAGCCCCCGAAAATCCCGCAGATAAATTTACATCGCCAATTACACTCAATTTTTCAGCTATTGATGAGGGAAAATAACTTTTTATAAAGTTATCATTCAGTTTTGATGTAAAATATCCGTTTAATTTCGGATGACTAAATACATCGGTTATACTTACATCACCATATAAGGGCATATCCGCAATCTGTGCCGTTAAATCATTTACGTAGATTTTTTTATTGTTAAAATGAACTATAAAATCGTCAAATACAAACGGTGCGTTATTTTGAATATGAGTCATTCTAAGGTTGCTGAATTTAACCTGCCCGTTCATAATATTTTTATTTATTGATACATCAATATTTGCATATCCGCCGTATCTGTTAAATTTTTTAAATAATGTTTTTGCGGTATTCGGAATCACTGTTAATTTAGAAACATCATTCAAATTTGATATATTAAACAAATCGGATTTAATTTTCAGCGTATATATAGGATTAACCGTATCTACCCGCTTAATAATTCCGTTTACAAGTATATTTGAGTTATATAAAGCGGTTTTAACATTTTCCACTTTTACGTTTGATTTTTCCAAGATAACTTTACCCGACTCCGCTTTAACAGGACTTAATGAATTATCGGGAATAAAGTTCATAACCGCATAAGCGCAATCTGTAATAAAATCAACTGATTTTGCTTTATATTTAAAATACAAATCATGTTTTGAAGCAATATTATAGAGCAAAGACAAATCGGGATAGTCTTTCGGATAAAGATAAGATTTTGTTAAAAATTTAATTGTATCTTTTAAATTAACACTTTTACTTGTTACTGTTATATCAACATCGGGAATTTTGGTTTGAAGGTCATTAACTATTTTACCCGATATTTTAATAGGCGATTCACCCGATACTGCCTCTAAATCATTTAAAACAACATCCGTTTCGGTAAAATCAACAATACCTCTGATTTTTTCAATCGGAGTATAAAATCCTTGAAGATAAGCACTGTCGGAAAATAAAAAAACATTTCCTTTAACTTTCATATTTATAAATGCTTCCTCGGGCGGCAAAGGCGGCTGTCCGAAAGGAACAGGTACTATATCTGATTTTATATTCAAG
>CANQZO010000026.1 GCA_947628355.1 Candidatus Gastranaerophilales bacterium
TATTATTGCGCTATGATTGCGGCTTTATACAAATCCCCCCCCCGAAAGAGTGGAAGTTTCTTTTATATTCATATTAGGTGTATAATCGTTTTTAGTACACATATATGTTTTTTATACCTTTAAAATAAATATATTGTATTCTGTGTATTCGGTAAAACATTTATAAAATAATTATCTCAATTATAAGTATAATGTCAAACAGGTAATAATTGAAAAAAGATTAAAAATTTAGATTATAATTTTTAAAGTGTTTTCTTATATTTTCTGCACAATTATAACAATACCTGCATTCATCTCCGCATATCGACGCGCATAAATGTCCTTTTTTTACAAAATATTTTATATTAGGTAAATACGGTTTTATATCTTTTACTTTAAAGTCCATATTTCTTCTTATGTAATAATGAATCAGATATTTTAATTTGACATCTTCAATATTTTTATAATTATCAATACCCTTTAAGAATAGCAGAAAATATTTTAAATAATCGCCACTTAAAAATTCCTCACTATTTCTTCCTACCAGTTTAAACTGTTTAATTCCGATTTTTGAATATTCTTCTACTTCCCAAGGATAAATATTTTTTCCTATACAGAAATTTTCCAGTGTATTTCCCAATATACTACAGGAATTATTAAACCAATTACTTTTTAAGTCGTCATCTAATTCTTTTATTTTAGGATTATAAATTGTCGGGAAAGACATAGCATGCCAAAATCTAAAGGGGCATCCGCCTAAACAACCTTCATTTAACATTATTTCTATATTTAGATTAGGGTATAACTTACGAATTGTCTTTAAGAATTTAAAATTCTTGTTTACATCATGCGAGGGAACTATTTGTTTTATTTGCGGGAATTTTATCATTAAATTTTGGATTTGTCTTACTTGGGTATACTCAAACGATGTAGAAACATATAATTCCATATCAGGATAATGTTTTGCTATATATCCCATTAATTGAATATTAGAAATTCTTAATTTTTTTAAATCTTCGCTTCTTAGTTTATTAATCAAATTATCAAGTTTTTCAAGCTGTTTTAATAAAAAAGGACTTTCATTAAATAAAGGTTTAGGAGAATTTAATAAATATATAAAATCAAATCCTTTTTCACGCGAATAATTTATAATTTTTTTCCAATAATTAAAATCAGTAATATTTTGAAGAAGCATGCGATTTTGTTCAAATGTGGTTTTATCTTTATCACTCAATGGTAAAGCAAAATAAACATTTGTAATTTTACTCTTTTCTATTTGATTATTTATTGAAAGCAGCTTATCAATAAATTTTTCTTCCAGAGGCATGGGTACTGAAATTTCATTCATGCTATTAAAACTTTCATACTTCCATATTTAATATAATATTTTATTAAAATAGAAATGTAAAGTTATAATATTGACTAATAGTAACTCTCATCTGATAGGATAATTTAGAAATAAAGGAAGGGGGTAAAAATGCAATACAGATTATTAAGAGAAATTCAAGTAAGTCCTATTGGTATGGGCTGTATGGGATTTTCACACGGATACGGACAAATTCCCGAAATTGATTATTCAATAGAAGCAATCAGAAGCGCTTATGAATTTGGCTGTACGCATTTTGATACTGCTGAAGTATACGGCAGAGAATTATATTACCCCGGACACAACGAAGAAATAGTCGGAAAAGCAGTAAAACCTTTCAGAAAGGATATTACGCTTGCTACCAAAATTCATATTGATGAAAAAGAAATTCAGAACGGAAAACCTTTATATGAACATATAAAAGAACATTTAACGGCTTCATTGAAAAGATTAGAGACTGATTATGTCGATTTATATTATCTTCATCGTTTAAATGAATTTGTACCCGTTGAAGATGTTGCGGAAGTTATGGGTAAACTAATAAAAGAGGGAATAATAAGAGCGTGGGGTTTATCGCAAGTTTCGGTTGAAACCCTTGATAAAGCGCACAAAGTAACTCCCGTAAGTGCAATACAGAGTTTATATTCAATGCTTGAAAGAGATTTGGAAAAAGATATTTTTCCCTATTGCATTAAAAATAATATAGGAGTAGTTCCCTTTTCACCGATAGCAAGCGGATTTTTATCGGGAAAAGTTACAACCCAAACAAAATTTGAAGGTGACGATGTTAGAAAATTTGTTCCGCAATTATCAAAAGAAAATATTATTGCAAATCAGCCGATATTAGATGTTATAGGTAAATTTGCAAAAGAAAAAAATGCAGCAAATGCTCAAATCTCTTTAGCCTGGATGCTTCATAAATACCCGAATGTTGTTCCAATTCCGGGCTCTAAAAACAAAGAAAGAATTTTGGAAAATCTTGGTGCTTGGAATGTTGAATTAACGGAGAGTGAATTTAATGAACTTGAAAATGCACTTAATCAATGCAAAATATACGGGCATAGAGGAAATCTTGAAACTCAGCAAAGCACTTTCGCTAAAAATTGGTATAATAAATAATATGAAAAAATTTTTAATACTAATTTTAATAATTTTGTTTATTTCGTCTGATATGTCTTATGCAATGTTAACAAGGAAAGCGAGAGAAAATAATATGGCAAGGATTACACAAACGGCGGGCAGGGACGCATTAGGCAGTTTTGCTCCCGATTTTGCTCATTTTAATGATGATATTTTATTCGGAGAAAATTGGAATAATAGTGATATAGATACAAAAACCCGTTCTATAATAACAGTTGTAGCTCTTATAAGCCAAGGTATGACTGATACATCTTTAAAGTATCATCTGCAAAATGCTAAAAACCATGGTGTAACAAAAGAAGAAATAGCGGCTATTATAACAAATACCGCATTTTATGCGGGCTGGCCCAAAGCCTGGGCGGCTTTTAACTTGGCAAAAGATGTTTGGACTGATAATTCGACTGCTTTAACCGACAAAGAAAAATACCAAAAGACAATATTTTTCCCTATTGGTGAAAAAAATGACGCTTTTGCAAAGTATTTTACCGGACAAAGCTACCTTTACCCCATTTCAACTTCGCAGGTAAAAATGTACAATGTAACATTTGAACCAAAATGCAGGAATAATTGGCACATACATCATGCCAAATCAGGCGGAGGACAAATATTAGTAGCAATCGGCGGGAAAGGTTATTATCAGGAATGGGGAAAGACGGCAGTAGAAATGCTCCCCGGAGATGTGATAAATATTCCTGCGAATGTTAAACACTGGCATGGCGCCGCTTCTGACAGCTGGTTTTCGCACATAGCTGTTGAAGTTGACGGTACGGAAACTTCTAACGAATGGCTTGAAAAAGTTAGTGATGAAGAATATAACAAATTAAATTGATTTATCCTTTAAGATATGTTTTTGTCTGAGTGCTTGATACATTCGGAGTTCTTTTAAGGTATATAACTTCACAATAATCTTTTAAATAGTCAAACTTGCCTTGCCAATCATCTCCCATAATAAAAATATCGGCTTGATATTTTATAATATCTTCCGTTTTTTGTTCCCAATTATTTTCGGGAATAACCAAATCAACATAACGGCACCCCTCAAGCATTATTTTTCTTTGATTGTAATTGTAATAAGACTTCTTATTTTTTATTGCATTAAATTCATCGCTTGATAATCCAACTATTAAATAATCACCCAGCGATTTTGCTCTTTTAAGCAGATTTATATGCCCAAAATGCAATACGTCAAATGTTCCGTATGTAATTATTCTTTTCAATAATTTTTCCTTACTGTTTACTAATTAATTCGTTAAAAAATAGTAAAAAATATTAATTGAATAAATTAATAATAGCATATAAAACTATAAAAATATACATTTAATAGCAAATTAAATTATTCTTTTTAGTCGTTTCCTTTTATATCATAAAAAAGAGGAAATTAATGAAATCACTAAAACAAAAACTGGGCGCCAGAATACAAGAAATAAGAAAAAGTAAAAGTATAACACAAGAAGTTCTTGCTGAAAAAATTGATATAGATAAGCCAAATTTAAGCAACATAGAATGCGGGAAAAGATTTATGACCGCCGAAACATTGGAAAAAATAGCAAGAGCGCTTGATGTGGAAGAAAAAGAGCTTTTTGATTTCGGTCATATAAAAGAACGGCAAGAACTTATAAAATATTTGACTCAAATCATTGATAATGCAGATGATAAGGAATTAAAATATATATATAAAGTTGTTTCGTCGTTGAAATATTTAAAATAATATGTTTGCCTTTTTTTCGGTTTAATGTATAATATTTGTTGTGAAGAGATTACAGGTTGTTTCTGCTAAATATTCAAGAATTTGATTATTTTTTTGCAGAGTTACTAAAGAGATTTCATGACAGAGTGTAACTTTAATTTTAAGTATTTAAAAGATAATTCAACGCCGGGAAGCTGGAGACGCGGTTATGAGTACCATCAAAAAGAGCAAGTGGCGTCATTTGAGGCTGGTAAAACAGGTGTTAAGGCTAAAGTAAAAGGTAATTTTAAGTCCTTTTATGATGTTGAGCTTAAATTTAAAAAAACGGGAGTTGAACCCTCATGCTCATGTCCTTTAAAAGAAAAATGGTGTAAACACGCAATAGCGGTTGCTTTTAAAGCAATAAACGATCATGTTTATGATGAGTTTTTAGAGCGCAGATTTAAAATTAAACCCGATTACTCGGATAGCGAAACTCAAATGAACGAAAACCCTATGGGCAGATATATATTCCACTTTAATGCCAAAAGACGCCAGAATTTCTTTTCCATTCTTGTTATGGACAGAAATACGGGTAAAGTAATCAGAGATTTAGAGGGGCTTTTAAAAGCTGTTATTGCTGCTCAAAGAACCGATGAGAATTTTGAGTTAAATAATTCTCAAAAGGTAGAACTGGCAATATTTCAGCAGTTAATGAAAAATTCAAGGCTCGATAAAAAAGCAGGCTGGTATGATATTCCTATAGCTAAATTTGACGGGTTTTTCCAGCTTTTATCCAAGGCTGATGACGTAATTGACGGCAAAACAAAGGATAAACTCGTTTTTTGTCCTGATGAGTGGAAACTGTCTATGGCGGTTAATTTTTCCATGGTCGGAAATGTATTATTGTCATTGTATTGGAAGCGTCCCGATAAAGAAGATATAATTCCGTTTGAGGAAGTCAGATATTTTTCTCGTCAATTAAAATGGGGTAGATATAAAAATAAAATATTTCCGATAAATATAGCTCTGTCGGCACTGCCTCAAAATCTTATAAAATCAACTTTTACGGACGTTAAGGATTCTGAGGGTGCAAAATTTTTATATGAGGAACTGCCGAAATTAAGACAGTTAATTCCATGCGAAGTTTCTGAAATTATCGATAAATTAACTCTTGAGCAAAGACCGCCCATAAATGTTGTAACAATGGGGCTTGATTATGACGGGGCTTTAAAGGCGGAATTGGAATTTGATTACGACGGAACGCGTGTTGCATATTCAAAAGCGGCATCTAAAAGTCCTTATGTGACAATTAAAAAACCGAAAGAAGACCTTTTATACTGGGTAAAAAGAAATATTGCGCACGAAGAAAGTGCTTATCAAATGCTTTTAGCTTGCAAATTTGCGCCTATGCAGACAAATAATCTTGCAATTGAAAAAGAAAATGCAATTGATTTTTACAATTACTACTTAAAGCGTGCAGGCGAGGGCTGGAAATTTGAAGAAAAAGACGATATGAGCTTCTTTAAATTATCGCCTAAACCTTTTGAAATGGTTGCGGATATTGATTTTGCAGTTAATTCAACAGACAGTTTTGAGGTTAATTTATACGGAAAAGTCGGCGATGAGGAAATTCCTTTTGACGAAATTTATAATTTGATTGTTGAGGGTGATAAGTATTTAAGAGTTAAAAACTACGGATTTGTTGAGGTTCCGGGGCAGGATATTTTCTCAATATTAAAATCATTTAATACTTTTGATGTTTATAAAAATGAAGATAATAAATATATAGTAAAAACCTTTAGGGCAGGGCTTTTATCGGAGATGCAGAACTTAGGCTTTAAACTTAAAATGAGTCGTAAATTTTCTGCATTTTGGAAGCAGATATCAACATTTTCAACAATGGATAATGCCCCTCTGCCAAAAGATATTAATGCAGAGTTAAGAGAGTATCAGTATAAAGGCTTCAGCTGGCTGTGGTTTTTGTATAAATACGGACTGAACGGTATACTTGCTGATGATATGGGGCTTGGTAAAACACTGCAGGCGCTTACACTGTTACAAAAGGCAAAAGAAAAAGATAAGAAAGCACCAAGTTTGGTAATCTGCCCGACTTCCGTTGTTTTTAACTGGGAAAACGAAGTTCAAAAGTTTATTCCGTCATTGAAATGTTTAAAATTAAGCGGAACTGAGCGTAAAGAACATTTTAAAGAAATTCCGAAATACGATATAATTATAACAAGTTATGCGCTTATAAGACGTGATATAGAAAAACTTAAAAAATATGAATTCAGATATATTATTTTGGATGAATCGCAAAATATTAAAAATCCTGAGTCCATAACGGCTAAGTCCGTTAAATTGCTAAACGGACAGCATAAACTGGCGCTTTCGGGTACTCCGATTGAAAATAAACTGGAAGAACTATGGAGCGTATTTGACTTCTTAATGCCCGGATTTTTGCTTAATTTGTCCGAATTTAATTACAGATACGTTACACCGATTGTGGACAGGGGCGAAAAAATAGTTGAAAAACGATTAAAATCACAGATTTATCCGTTTATATTGCGCCGTATGAAACGTGACGTAGCAAAAGATTTGCCCGATAAAGTTGAAAACATTGCGTACTGCGAACTTACTCCCGAACAGCACGATTTCTATCTTGAAGTGCTTGATTCAACAAAAGAAGAACTGTTTAAATCCATTGCGGAAAACGGACTTGAAAAAAGCCGTATGAGCATATTCTCGGCATTGTTAAGACTTCGCCAAATCTGCTGTCACCCGCGGCTTTACGATAAAGAAAATAAAAAAGGTATTGAAACTTCGGGTAAATTTGAACAGTTAAAATCAATGCTGGAAGAAATAATTTCCGAAGGTCACAGAATACTGTTATTCTCGCAATTTGTAGATATGCTTGATATAGTAAAAGAATGGCTTACAAAAGAAGGCATAAAACACGAATACTTAACAGGCTCGACAAAAAACAGGCAGGAGGTTGTTGAAAGGTTTAATACTGATGAAACAATCCCGATATTTCTTGTCAGCTTAAAAGCCGGCGGAACAGGTTTGAACTTAACGGGTGCGGATTATGTAATTCATTATGACCCATGGTGGAATCCTGCTGTTGAAGATCAGGCGACAGATAGAGCATATCGTATAGGTCAGACTAAAAAAGTATTTGTTTACCGTTTAATTACCAAAAATACGGTTGAAGAAAAAATCCAAAAACTCAAACAGGATAAGAGAAACTTGGTTGATTCCGTAATCAGCGTTGATAGAAATATCGGTAAAACTCTTACATACGCCGATTTGCAGGATATTTTTTCTATTGATTAGTTGACTTAAAAAAAATCGTCATTATATATAAAATATGCTGATTGATTTCTTTAAACATAAAACAGAATGTAATCACGAGCACCTTAGAAGTGATTTAGATGAATGTTACTGCCCCGATTGCGGTGCTTTAGTGAAACATAAATGGTATATGGTTCGCTGCAGCTGCTGCAATATCAAACGCAAAGCAATATCGGGATACGATATAAAACCGGAATCTAAATTCTGCCCTAATTGCGGTAGCAGTGATTTTTATGTTCAAGAGCTTGATGATATTAATTTTACCGATATTAATTATGCCGTATTAAAAAGGGTCGTTATTCCTCAAAACTTATGTGCGGCAACTCAAATATGGATTGAAAAGGATAACGGTTTATTAACGGAGAATAAATTATTAGAGTTAAGGAAATAAAAAAACAGCCCTATTTGGGGCTGTTTTCTTCTTCTAATTCTTTAATCCTTAATTGTATACTTTCCAAAGTTTCATCAGCTTTATCATTTTCTATCTGGCAGGTGCCTGCATTCATGTGTCCGCCGCCGTCATATTCGTACATCATTGCACCTATATCTATCGGGCATGTGCAGTTTATTATTGATTTACCTATCGCGAAAACCGTATTTTGCTTTTGTTTCCCGTAAAATGCGTGTATAGAAAGATTGCACTCGGGGAATAGTGCATAAATCATAAATCTGTTGCCGACATGTATTATTTCTTCGTTCCTTACATCTAAAACAGCAATATTTCCGTCAACTTTCGTACATCTTTTAATTTGTTCTATGAAATTATCCTGTTCTTTAAAATATAAATCTATTCTTTCCTTAACATCACTATCTTTCATAATTTCGTCAATCGTTTTTGAAGAACATAAATCAACTAATTTTAGCATTAAATTGTAGTTGGAAATATTGAAATTTCTAAATCTCCCTAAACCTGTTCTTGGGTCCATTAAATAATTAAGAAGTACCCAGCCTTTAGGATTTAATATATCTTCTTGCGTAAAACTTGAACAATCTGCTCTATCCACTGCATCCATAAGGTCATGAAGATTTGATGAAAATCTTTCCTCTCCGCCAAAGTATTCAAATATTATTCTGGCTGATGATGGTGCTGTTGGCTCAATTATGTAATTATCTTTTACGTTTGTTGTCCTTACCATTTCACTTGAATGGTGGTCAAATGCCATATAAACTCCGTCACTGTAAGGCAAACTTGCTGTTATATCGTTTTCTGTTAATTGGATTTTTCCGTCTTGAACATCTTTCGGATGAACAAATTTAACTTCATTAATTATCCCGATTTCCCTTAATAATCCGGCACAAACCAAACCGTCAAAGTTTGATCTTGTGTATAATGTATATGTTTCACTCATATCTGTCCTCACTATCTGCCTTAACCCAATTATAACATTTTTTTGTCTACATAAGTGAATTTATAAGTTCATTAATAGTATTTTCCTGTATTGTTATTTCGTTTATTCTTGCTTTTGTCTGCTCTATAAGCTCCGGTTTTGCGTTATTCATGAATTTTTCATTGTTGACTCTTGCAAGCAGAGAGTTTTTCTCGTTTGTTAATTTTTCCAGCTTTTTATTCTGGCGTTTGATTTCTTCATCTAAATCAATCAAACCGGCAAGCGGAATATTTATTTTAGAACTGCTTACAACCGTTGATGCCGATTGCTTTTGAGTTTTATGGGTTTCATCAACATATTTTATGTCTTCAACCCTTGCTAAACGGTGAATATATGCTTCAACTTTTTTGAAAATATCTTCTTCTTTGCTGTCTGCCAATATTTCAATATTGATTTTTGTTGAAACAGGTATATTAAAACTTTGACGAACATTTCTTAATGACTTAATTGTTTCAAATACAAGCTCCATTTGAGTATTTTCTTGATTAAAGACTAAATTCTTTTCATAAATCGGAAACTTGCTAAGCATAATAGCTTTTACATCCGTATTCTTTGGCAGCAATTGCCAGATTGCTTCCGTTATATGAGGCATAACGGGATGTAATAGTCTTAAAGTCATATCAAGCACATATTTTAATACCCTTTGAGTATTGAGTTTTAAATTTTCGTCTTGAAGCTGTATTTTTGCTATTTCTACATACCAATCACAGTATGAATTCCAGAAGAAATCATAAAGCGTATGCGCCATTTCGCCTATTCTGTAGTTTTTTATATTTTCGTTAGTTTCTTTTGCTGTTTCATTCAGTTTGTTTAAAATCCATTTATCAGCCAATGTAAGATTATCAAAATCAATTTCATTATTATCAACGTCCTCAAGGTTCATTAATACAAATCTTGAAGCGTTCCAGATTTTATTGGCGAAGTTTCTTCCGTATTCAAATTTTTCGTCGCTTATTTTAATATCCTGTCCGCCGTACGTGCAAAGGGATGTTAAGGTAAATCTTAAAGCATCGCAGCCGTATTTATCAATAATTCCGACAGGGTCTATAGTGTTGCCTTTTGATTTAGACATTTTCTGCCCGTTTTCATCGCGGATTAAACCGTGAATATAAACAGTTGAAAACGGAGCTTTTTTTGTGAATTCTTCGCCCATTGTAATCATTCTTGCAACCCAGAAGAAAATAATATCGAAACCTGTTACAAGAGTTGAAGTCGGGTAGAATTTTTTAAAGTCTTCTGATTCAGTATTAGGCCAGCCCATAGTAGAAAACGGCCATAATCCTGATGAAAACCAAGTATCAAGTACATCTGAATCTTGTGTATATTTATTAGGGTCAGGATTTTGTTTAGCTACAACCATTTCTCCGGTTTCGTTGTTATAATAAGCGGGAATTTGATGTCCCCACCAAAGCTGGCGGGAAATACACCAATCGCGGATATTTGTCATCCAGCCGAGGTAATTTTTTGTCCAGCGTTCGGGTACAAATTTTATTTTACCTGAGTCTACAGCTTCAATAGCCGCTTTTGCAAGCGGTTCCATTCTTACAAACCATTGCTCTGATAATAATGGTTCTATTGTTGTATTACATCTTTGGCATTTTCCTACGTTGTGTTCAATTGGTACTATTCGAACCAAGCTGTTATTATATTGCAAGAGTTCAATAGTCTTTTTACGTGCTTCTTCGCGGGTCAGTCCTTGAATATCAGGGTGAACCTCCGCACAATGCTTCATTTTACCCTGTTCATCAATAACCCATATTGGTTTTAAATTGTGGCGCTTGCCTACTTCGTAATCGTTAGGGTCGTGTGCGGGCGTAATTTTTAACGCTCCCGTTCCGAAAGATTTATCTACATAATCGTCGGCAATAATCGGGATTTCTCTCCCCGTTAATGGTATTAATACTGTTTTACCGATTAAATCTTTATATTTGTAATCATTAGGGTTAACCGCAACAGCGACATCACCATATATTGTTTCGGGACGGCTGGTTGCAACAACGATTGCACCGGGCTCATTTTTTAATGAGTAGCTTATTTCCCATAAATTGCTTTTTTCTGTTTCATAATCGGTTTCTATATCAGATATTGCGCTTTGACAGCGAGGGCACCAGTTTACGATATATGCACCTTTATAAATTAAATCTTTTTCATAGAGTTTAACAAAAACTTCTTTTACCGCGTCAGAGCAGCCTTTATCTAGTGTAAATCTTTCTCTTGAGCGGTCAAAAGAAGCTCCAAGCCTTTTAAACTGGTTTAATATGGCACTTTTGTGTTCATTTGCCCAATCCCAAGTGAGCTCAACAAATTTTTCTCTACCAAGATCAAAACGGGTCTTACCTTCCTGCCTTAGTTTTTTTTCAACAACATTTTGAGTCGCAATCCCTGCATGGTCGGTTCCGGGCATCCAGAGTGTTTCATAACCTGACATTCTGTGGTAGCGCACAAGGATATCCTGTAAAGTGCCGTCAAGAGCGTGTCCCATATGCAATACTCCCGTAACATTCGGCGGAGGAATTACTATTGAATAGGGTTTTTTTTCGCTTTTTGCGTTAGCTTTAAAGCATTCATTATCTTCCCAAAACTTATATATTGCTTCTTCTGTTTCTTTTGCGCTATATACGGTAGGTAAATCTTCTATCTTAGTTGAATTCATTTAATTGCCCTTTTTTATATTTTTTTTATAATAATATCATACGATATAAATTTTAAACTTAAAGAGGAATAATAGAAAATGAATATAAAAAATATACTTAAAATTATACTATTTAATACATTTTTTATTATTTTGATAATATTATTTTTTGAGTTAGTTTTTTGCTGTTTTGAAGTACTTACTGATGTTTTGCCGGAAGCAAATATTAACCATGATATAAATAAATTTGATTGTTTTAAAAAACGCTTTAATGATAGTATAAAGCAGTATTTTCAAAATTGGGATTATAATTTTTTTAATAAAAATGAATTGCGACCGTCGGCTTTATATTATATAAAATCTTCATATACAAATCCTGTTCTGCGTAAACAAACTAAAGACGACATAATTTTATCGGGATGTTCTTTCACTTATGGCGACAAATTAACTAATGAACAGTCTGTTCATTCCCAATTATCAAAATATGCACATAGAAATGTCTTTAATATAGCTTTATCCGGCGGTTCTCCCAGAGAAATTTTATATATTTTAAGTAACGATACAATATTAAACAGTTTGATCAGTGACAAAACAAGTGTTAAAGATTTTATTTATATTTATATTCCTGATCATAAGTCACGTTTGTACCGTAATGTAAGACCAATAGTTCCTTTTTATATTGCATCAAACAGATATAAAACGTTGCAATTCGTTTATATACCAAATTTTTTAGATCATTCATTTTTACTTAGATATATAAATATTTTTCTTTATAACAACGGATTTTTAAAAAACAAAAATAAATTATTTAATCTTTATATGAATGAAATAAATAATAAAATAAAAAATAACTTTAAAAATGCTAAATTTACAATATTAGTTTACAATTATGATGAAGATGATATTGGTATGTTTAAAAAATTAGAAAAAAACGGTATTAAAATAATATATCTTTATAGAATAGTTAAAGTTAATATAGATGATGAAAAATATAAGCTGGATGATAAGTTTCATCCTAATGCAAAGGCTTGGGAAGTTATAGTCCCTGCACTTGCAAAAGAATTAAAACTTTAAAAAAGACCCTTTTTAGAGGCTTTTTAATTATTTTATTAAAGAACTTCCCGTCATTTCAGTAGGTTTATCTATACCCATTATGTCAAGAACGGTCGGTGCTATATCGCACAATGCTCCCGTTTCTTTTAACTTTATATCACCTGCATTTATAACAAATAACGGAACAGGGTTTGTCGTGTGGGCTGTATATGGAGTGTGCGTTGTTTTATCTTCCATATATTCGGCATTTCCGTGG